>JBGSIF010000280.1:0-16535 GCA_041742635.1 Phycisphaerales bacterium | reverse complement strand
TGCCAAAGCCCGTCGTCGGCGCGGCCTAAGGGGCCGTTGTGCGTGGCGTAGAGGGTGCCGTCGGGGCCGAAGTAGACACGGCTCCAGCGGGGGAGCGGGGCCGCGCTGAGGGTCCAGGTCGTCCCGGCGTCGAGCGAGATGAAGATGCCTCCGTCGTTCATGCCGATGTAAGACGCGGCGATCTCGCTGGTATTGAGGGGATTCACGGCGAAACTGGTGATCTCGAGGCGACTAATCCCTCCAGAAGCCGGGGCGAAGGTCGCGCCGGCATCAGTGCTGCGGAGCACCGCGATGGACCCCATACCGAGCAGGACGGTCGCGGGGGCTGAGGGAACGAACAGGATGTCGTTGACCTGGTACGAACCGGTGCCACCTGCACTGAAGGTCCATGTCGCGCCGGAATCGGGGCTAAAGCCCAGCCCGGCGCGCGTCGTACCGACAAAGAGCCGGGTAGGGTTCACAGGATCGATCGAGATAGATGTGGCGGCTCGGCTGGGCCAAGCGGCGCTGCGCTCAGACCAAGTCAGGCCGTCGTCGGCGGAGGTGTAGAGGCCCATGAACTGCCCGCCGAAATCCTGACCGCCCGCGGCGTAGGTCAGCCCGTTGCCGAAGGCGATGTCGTTGATCGGCACGCCGGGGAGGCCGGCCGACCGCAAGGCCCAGTTGGCCCCGGCGTCGGTTGTAACCCAGAGTTCACCCGCGCCGCCGAAGTTGGGCGTGAATGCGGCGTAGAGGCGTGAGGCGTCCGCTGGGTCGATCGAAACGACCGTGGCACCCATCCCGGGTGTCACCGGCGGGGAACGATCCGTCCAAGTCACTCCGCCGTCGTAGGTCAGGAGAAGGACATCGGGGGCCAGGCCGTTGAGCACCTGCCCCAGCCCGACCCAGAAGACGCGCTGGGGGTCGGTGGGATCGATGGCCAGGTCGCGTGCGACGGCTTGGCGGGTGATGGGGAGCGAAATCTCGATCCAGTTTTGGCCGGCGTCGGAGCTGCGGAAGAGGCCGTTGTCGGTAGCAGCCCAGACTGTCGTCGTGCCGGCGAACTCGACATCGCGGACCGCACGATTGCCGATGCCGCTGCTGATCGTCCAGGTAGTCCCCGAGTCGGTTGAGCGGTAGACTGCCCCGCCGCCGACGGAACTGGAAGTTCCGACGACGAGCAGTCCCGGGACGGAAGGAGAGGCGCCGATGCTCTCAGCATCGGCACCGGAAGGACCAAATGCGGCCCAGTTCGGCACCCCGCCTCGCCCTGCCGGGCCTCCGCCACGCGGCCTGCCCTCTGGCACTCCGCTCTCTGTAAGCACGGGCGTGGAATCAGTATCCACATCCACTTGGGTCGGTATCGGCGGCCCCCAGGTGGCACGGTTAGCGAACTGGTCTAACGGGGTCGGGGAACCGGGCCACTGGGCGTGAGACGCGGATGCGATGGTGCCGATCACCAAAGCGGTCAGACACATACAAGTTCTCATGGGCGGCTCCGAATGGCATGGTCGCGTAGTGGGCGGCGTGATCACCGTGCGGTTGAAACGGGTCGAACCCGCCTAACCAATGTGCGTGCTAGGTGGCGGATGATATTTATTTCTTCTTCGGATCCGGCGGGGCTTTCTTGGGATCCGTCGGCGTCACGGCGGGCGACTTGGCACCGGGCGGGGTGGTCTTCTTGGGATCGGCTTTGGGGTTGGTTGCAGGCGTTTTCTTGCCGCCCCCCCCCTTTGGAGGCGGGGGCGCGGTTGATGGCCTTGTCGGCGTCGATAATGCGTTTGATGACGGCTTCGGTGAGCGGTTCGGCCTTCTCGCCGGGGAACCCTTGCCAGCGGACGATCCCCTTGCTGTCGATGATCATGACGTGTGGGATCCCGTCCACGCCGAGTGCTTTCTTCATCGATCCCTTGGTGTCGACGCCCATGGCGTAGCCGACTTTGTCGGCGTGCTGTTCCTTGAGGTATTTCCGCACGACCGAATCGGACTCGTCGCTCAGACCAACGACGAGCAGGTCGTCTTTGAAGGTTTGCTGGAAGGCCTCGAGTTCGGGGATGAGTTTGCGGCAGGGGCCGCACCAGGTCGCCCAGAAATCAACGAGCACGACTTTGTTCTTGCGGTCGGGGGTCTTGCCGAGCCACTTTTCGACTTTGAAAGTCGGGGCTTTCTTGCCGCGGAGGTCTTTCTTGGCGAAGAGTTTCTTCTCGACGGCGTCGGGGAACGAAGGCGCGGCATCGTCACCGGCGGCGTCCTTTCCCGGCGCGGCAGGGGATTTCTTCTCTGGTTCTTTCGCCCCGGTGCCGGTCTGCGCCAGCACGGGCGAAGCGAGCAGGACCATACACCATACCGCGCAGGCTCGAATCAACATGTGACGCTCCAGTATCCGCCCGCACCCCGGGCTGTGTACCCGTCGCGGAGCGCCGACGCTACGCAATGGATATCGTATCGTACCGCCCTGCACGTCCAGCGGGTGCGTCGGAGCACATGCCGGTAGGAACCGCGCAGGAACCGCTCCGCGGCGGGAGAAGGCCAATCGTCCTGGTTATGACACCATCAGAGCCTGTTTGGGGCGGCGGCGGCCATGCACAACACTGTCAAAGCCGTCAACGGCTCTGTCGAAGCCCTTCACAATCGTGTTGCATGGCGTCGCAAGGACGGTGAAGCCACGCCCCATCATCTTTCCCTTGAGGAACAAGCATGTTTCTCTGAGGAAACAGCATGTTTCTGCGGGCAACAGCCGCGTGGCACGAAGGCACGATCGTGCCGCAGCGGAGTCATTGATGCGGTTGCTCCGGTATCGCCCCTGGCAACCGCATTATCGCCGGCAGAAAACCGAACACCCAAGATCGGCCCCATCACCGAGGCCGGAGCTGCTGGATTTCGCTTGGTTCTCGAAGACCGACGGGGACCGTCGGGCCACCCAAGAGCGATCATGCGGTTGCTCCGGTATCGCCCAGGGAGAGTCGAATGAGGGCAGGCCAATTGCTATCCTTCCAATCTCAACCATACAACCTTATCGACCTGTTTATTCACCCGGCGTCGGACACTCCCCATGTCGTTGATTGCAAGGACCAGCCCAGTGGCGATTGATATTCCTTCTCGTACTGTCGGCACGGCCGTGTCGAGTGTTTCGGCCAATCCGGTCACGCCGCGCACGATGCGGGCACTGTACAAACACCACGCCGGGCCGGAACTGAAACTCAACGATGCCAAGGCGGTGCCGGAACCCGGCTCGCGCGATGTGCTGGTCCGCGTGACGCACGCGGGGATCTGCGGGACCGACCGGCACATCTGGGAATGGGACGCATGGGCGGCGTCGCGGATCCCGGTGGGGATCACGACGGGGCACGAGTTCGTGGGGATCATCGAGCGGGTGGGGAACGCGGTGACGCGGTTCGCGCCGGGGCTGCGGGTGTCGGCGGAGGGGCATATCTCGCCGGGGACGGGGTACAACGCGCGAACGGGGAACGCGCACATCGCCAAGGAGATGGTGATCCTGGGTGTGGACCGTGACGGGTGCTTCGCGGACTATGTGAGCGTGCCGGAAGAGAATGTGTGGCCGGTGCATCCGAGCATCCCCGACAAAGTGGCGGCGGTGCTGGACCCCCTGGGCAACGCCGTCCACACCGTAATGTCGGCGAACGTGAGCGCCAAGACCGTGCTGGTGACCGGGGTGGGGATCATCGGTCTGATGGCGGTGACGGTTGCGAAAGCGGCGGGCGCGTCCCGCATTTTCGTGACGGACGTCGATCCAAAGCGGCTCGCGCTGGCGAAGCAACTCGGAGCGGTCGAGGCGTACCACGCGATGAACGACAAGAACTGGATCGAGGATCTGCGAGCGCAAACGCGTGGGGATGGGGTCGATGTGCTGCTGGAAATGTCCGGTGCCGCGCCGGCGATCAATGATGGGTTCAAGGCACTTCGCCCGGGCGGGACCGCCGCGCTGCTGGGGATACCGTCCAAACCATTCGCGTTCGACCTGACGAATCATGTGGTGTTCAAAGCCGCGACAGTGCTGGGGATCAACGGGCGAAAAATGTTCGAGACGTGGTATCAGATGGAAGCGTTGCTGCTCTCCGGGCGGCTTCAACTCGACGACATCATCACCCACGAGTTGCCGATGGAAGACTTCGCGAAGGGGTTCACACTGATGCAGACGGGGGAAGGGATCAAGGTCGTGCTGCGGATGAGGTAGACGGCGGAGGATCGGGACGCATCGAGCGAAGCGAGCAAGCGGGCGGCATCGTTCGTACGATGGCCCTCCGCCACCACCCCGCCCCCCCACTGCTTCTATGGATTTGGCTTTTTGGTACGCCGCAGCGTCTGTTCGATTCGAACGAGTGCGGCATGTGCCGCGGCGGATTGTTCCGGTGCGAGCGGGCGACGCCCGAACCGGATCTGGTAATACAAGCGTGAGAGCAGTTCGGTGTCTTGACCTGCGGTGGAGTGTGCGAGCGCCACGTGTGCCGCGTGGGTCAGGGGGGGTGTGGCCGTCGGCTTTTCAAGGCCTGCGCCGCGGAGTGCGGCGAGCATGCGGGTGTAGAAGCCGGCGTGTTCAAGCAGTTGCCTGAGGTGCGGGTCGAGCGGGACGCGGGATGCTCGACGCGAGCGGAGCGAAAGCAAACGAACCACCACCGGGCGAGCGAACCGGCGGAGCGTCCAAGCAATGAGAACCACAGAGGTGGCGAGGAGCGCGATGCCCAAGAGCCGGCCCGGCGACGCTGCGCGGAGCCGCTGCAGGAGATTGAGAGCGCGGAGCCGGTCGCTCCAGTTGTTCGCACGGGCGGCGGTGCCGGTGCCGATCAAACCGGCTTGTTTGGAGCGGTCGAACGAGATAACCGTGCTGGACCAGGAGAAGTTAATCGCATCGTAGAAACGGCGGAGCCGAGCGAAGAAACCGCTGGTGCCGCGATGTTCGCGATTGACTTCATCCGGGGGCGATGGATCGAACTGTTGCCAGCGTCCCGGCGCGAGGCGGACTTCGGCCCAGGCATGAGCGTTGGATTCCAGAACGCGGAACGCCCCCTCGCTGGGATCGAACTGAGCCGCGAGGTACCCGGCCACGATGCGGGCATCGATCCCGATACTTTGGCACATCGCAACAAGGGCCGATGCGAAATACTCGCAGTGCCCTTGCTGGGTGCGAAAGAGGAACATTTCGATGGGATCCTCGTTGTCGTCGGGCGGGAACTGGTTCAGGGTGTAGGTGCAAGTGGAACGAAGGTGATCCTGAAACGCAGAAATGGCGCGGCGGATGGCGTCGGGAGGCCACTCCGTCGGCACGCCGGTGATGCCCCGACGTTCGGCGAGTTGCAACGCCAATGCACGGATGCGTTCGTTCTGAAAGCGAACGTTGCCGCGGGGAACGTCGGTCGGGTCGGTGTATTCGAGAGCAGAACGGACGGTGTAGGTAAGCAGGCGAGGGTCTTCGTCGTCGCGGACTCGGATGACGCGCTCCTGCCCGGGCGGATCGATGCGGAGTGGGCGCGAGACATTCTGAATAGCCAGCGGGCGCCACATGGTAAAGAGGTAGGAATCGCGCAGGCCGCCGCGGCGGAACGTGATGCTCTGCTGGATCACCCCGGTCGCGCCGCGCTGCAGCCCGAACGGAGTCGGGGTGTCGGGGGTGAGGGAGTTGATATCCAGCAGGCCGAAATCCGGGGCAGGTCTGAACTCCCATGACTTGGATTGACGGTTGTAGTGGTTGTTGACGGCACCGCGCATGTAGAGCGTGCCGAGTTGGGCGCCGATATTCTGGTCCTGAGAATCAAAGACACGGACGTCCATGACAGGGGTGCTGTCGCTGCCGAGGCGTCCGGAGCGACCGAGTTGGATGCTATCGGTGAAACCGATGCGTGAGCCGGAGCCGACACGACCGAAGGTGCCGAGGATATTTTCGCCTAGGCCGCGCGGAGTGAAGACGAAAGCGGCGGTTGCCATCGAGACGATGATCAAGAACGCGGCGATACCAGCGCGACGAAAATCGCGGGATGAACCACGGCCCGCAGGGAATGCCGCGGGGAGCGCGGTCGTATCGCGAGAGTTTAGAGCGGCGGGATTCGAGACCGACTCGTGGGCCATGCGGTGCCCCGCGATCAGTTGGAGCATCATCGCGGCGGCGATCACGAGCGGGGTGTAGACGATGAGCAGCACACCGACGATCAACTGGTTGCTTGTGAGAATGGCACCGATGACGACAAAGACACTGAGGCCCAGAACGTGCCCGTCGTCGCGTGGGTTGGCGCGATCGAAGAGTTTGACGAGTTGGATGTAGACGAGAAACTGCGCGAGGATGGAAACGATGGGAGTGCCGAAGCGGACCTCGCCGAGTCCCCCGCCGAAGACGTTGAACGCCGCGTGCAGCAATGAGATGAGGACGAGCAGATTGACGAGGAACTTTGGCATTGCGATGGGACGCGCGGTGAAGTGTCCCGAGGCATCGCGTCGGCCACAGCCCAGCCGCCAACCGATCGCACAGCCAACCAACGATACAAACGCGAGGACTTGCGCATTCTCTTCGGCGAAGCAGTAACTGAAAATGGCAGAGAGGACGGCAAGGCATGCCACGGTGTTGAACCGCAGCGCGAGGCGACGCACGGCAGGATCCATCGGCGTGAGCCGGTCGGGGGCGTCCTGCTGCCGAGCATGTGCCTGCACAGCCGGAATGTCAACCGTCGGCTCACTCACGCAGTGGCTCCATGACGTGAGACGGTGCCCGATCGCGTGACCGACTGTGACGGATCCACAAGGAGTGATGAGTGTGCCACAGGGCTGACGGCCGCGGCGTTGAGGCGGATGGCGTTCTGCACACCGGCGGTCCACGGCGAGGGAGAGCCGGTATGAACAAGGGCGATCACGGCAGCGGAGGCTGATGAGAAAGCGGCGAGCGATGGGACGTCGGCGGATCGGGCAGTCGCTGAGGGAATATCAAGACGAGCGAGTTCGTCGAGCAGCCGATGCTGCTGCAAACGGCCTTCACGAGGACGGATGGAAAGTCCCACACTTGGGATGATCAGGCCGACATCGAGCCTGCGTTGGCAAGCAAGGTCGATCAGAGAACCCGCGATTGAAATGGCGTGTTCAACGGCTTCGTTGGAAGCGACGGGATCGAGATCGATCGCGATGATCAGACGAACGGGTGCGGGTGCGGCGGTTTGCCGGACGAGCAGTTCGCCGCGGCGGGCGGAAGGACGCCAGGCAATCGCACGGATCCCGTCGCCGCTGCGGAACTCGCGGAGAGAGTAGAACTCGGCACCTTGGCCGCTGCGCCGGGTGGGTGTAGCGCCTCGATCACCCAAGCGGATGGTCTCACGGATCACGGCTGGGTCAACCGCGGCGGAGGCCGGGTGAACGAGAAACTCGGTCTGCTGCTCAAACAGCAGCGATTTGCGGACGATGCCGAATGGGTAGGAAGTGGAAACAAGCACGGCAGTAAGCCTGCTTGCGCCGCGGCGGCGGGGTCGGAGCCGAATGTGCGTGAAGACGCTCTGGCCCGCGCCAACGTGTGCCACAAACCCGTGGGGGCTGGGGAGCAAACTCGGCCACGTCGTTCCGATCAGCACGCGTTCATCGGGCGGGAGCATGAATGGACGCCGAAATGGCCAGCGTCGGCGGGACGTGCTGTCCACTTCACGGATCGTGAGGGCGAACGCTGGGATCACACGGTTGCGGTTCGTCACGCGGTACGAAATCGAACCGGGGTCGTTCGCACGGAGTTGATCGACAGCGGTGCGCTCGAGTTGAATGCCCATGAGCATCGCGCCTGAGAGCAGCCCCGAAACAATCAGGAGCGAGAGTGAAAAACCAAACGCCCAGAAGAGGAGGTTGTTCTGGCTGTTGAATGCCCCGAGTGCGATGAGGACCGTGATGAAAATATATGTGAGGCCCGCCGTGCCAACGTGATACCGCCGGTGAACTCTTCGAGCGGCAGAGAATGCAGCGGGCTGCGGCAAGACGTGACTCCTGAACAATGCCGAACGTTGGCCAGGTGATCGTATAGAACGGGACACCGACGTGAGCCTATTCGCACCCGATACGCAAGCGTTTCATTGGCGACTGGAAGTTTCGAGGCAAAATCGAACTACGCTGCGCCAACGAATTAGTTCAGTGCATAGAGGACGTTTCGCTGTCACAGAGGAGGTTGCCGAACTCTTCGTGCTCGGCGAGTTAGCGAGCGTAATCCGGTTCGTTCCCCGGCTTCCACTTGATGTTGCAACCGATGCTGGGCAACTGTGGTTCGATGGGGGGCTTACCCGCGAGCACGGCATCGATTGCGGCCCGGAGGTCTCGACCGGTGACGGGGACGCCGTTCTTCGGTCGGCTGTCGTCGAGTTGGCCGCGGTAGACGAGGGTTCGTTTGCCGGGTGTGCCTCGTCCGTTGTCGAAGACGAAGAAATCGGGAGTACACGCGGCGTGGTAGGACTTAGCGACTTCTTGGGTGGCATCGAAGAGGTATGCGAAGGTGTACCCGGCGAGCGCGGCTTCCTCTCGCATTTTCTCGGGCGAGTCGTCCGGATACTTCTCGGCGTCGTTGGAGTTAATTGCGATAAACCCAACGCCCTTTGAGCCGTACTCTCGGGAGAGGGCGGCGATCTGATCCCGAATGTGTTTGACAAACGGACAGTGATTGCACAAGAACATCACGACGAGCGCCCGCGAACGTGCGTAGTCGTCAAGCGTGACGACCCGTCCGTTCGTATCGGGTAGTGAAAAGGGCAGAACGTGTGTGCCGAGTGGGAGCATCGTCGAAGGTGTAGCAGGCATGTGAAGAGGGTATGTGGGCGGAACACCGGAACGAAGAGCAGTATGAGCGAGGCGGGCACGGGGAAGCCGGTTGCGTCCAGATCGACCCGGCAGTCGAGAGGGGCAATAACACAATCAGGAATAACTCAGACTGGGCTACAGTTGTAGTTCATGGAGTTCAGCGCGCTTGTTTCCCGACAGTCTGCAAGCAAGAGAGGAATCCGTATGGCGAGTAGATTGACAAAGTGGGGTGTGCGTGCCGCGCTCGTTCCAGTCATAGCGGCGGGGTATGTCACGCTGGCAGGGCTGACGGGGTACTGTCCGAACTGTGCGAATATCATGGATACGGTGCTCGGGCGTGCGGGGACACCGATCCAGCCGGGCGCGTCAAAAGGCTCGATCAAAGAGTTGTCCGTGTACGGGTTGAACGGCGAGAGCGTGTCGCTGTCACGCTTTGTGGGTAAGCCAACAGTGATCGATGTGTGGGCAACGTGGTGTCCGCCATGCCGGACACAGCGCAAGGTGATCCACGGGCTCGACGTCGAGTTCCTCGAAACGTTCAATATGGTTTCGCTCTCGACGGATACGAACCCGGGGATTGTTACGTCGTATCTGGAAAAAAACCCGTCGAATATGACCGACTTGATGTCAACGTCGGAGGCTCTGAAGGCGTTCGGGGGTGTTAGCGCGATCCCGACGCTCGTGTTCGTTGACTCGACCGGGCAGATCAGGGATGTTTCGACCGGGGTTCATTCCGCGAGCGAACTGAAACGCCGGGTGCAAGGGCTTGCGCAGGCTCGGTAGCGAGTTATTGACCACAAGTTCCGTGTGGGCGCACCATAAGACAGGCTTCGGCTTGTCTGATAACCATTTAACGAAGCGGTGCGGGCGAGTGTCGCGTTGATCGCTCCATGGGCGCGTCCGGATGGCCGATAGTACGGATTGATGGACAATAACCCAATTGCACAATCCGTGAACACAAGGACGGACGAGCGCCGGAACCTCTGAGCATGACGCTGCAGCGTGTGACAGTCTTGATCATTCTGGCAACCACATCCGCATTTGTGGTTGCGTTTTTGGGTCTTGCGCGGTTCACGGTGATGCGGGGTTTCAACGATGTCGAAAACGCCGAGACGCTACTGCGTGTGTCGCAGGCGCACGACTCGCTCGGAGAGATGGTCGAAGCGG
Source organism: Phycisphaerales bacterium (assembly GCA_041742635.1). Classification (GTDB taxonomy): domain Bacteria; phylum Planctomycetota; class Phycisphaerae; order Phycisphaerales; family UBA1924; genus JTS-AC122. The sequence goes on along the minus strand of JBGSIF010000280.1, from coordinate 6,626 downwards.
CCGCGGCGGACGCGGCGGATTGGGCGATCTGGGACGATTGCTATCAGTTCGCTCGTGATGGGAACGACGAGTTCCGACGCTCGAATCTGACCTATGAATCACTCTCGGCAACGAATGTAGATGTGATGCTGTTTGTGCAACAGGACCACACGCTGATTGCGGGGTGTTTGATCGACCGATCCGCCGAGCAGTTGGTCGAGGTACCCGAGGAACTGCTCACGGCGATCGTGGGTTCGTCGTCACTCGTGCAGCACCAGAGTGTGGATGCGTCGAGATGCGGGCTGATGAGTGCGGGGCGAGATGTATGGATCGTGGCCTCACGCCCGATCGTGACGAGCAAGCGAGAGGGACCGATTGTGGGGAGCGTCGTCTTTGCGCGTCGGCTCTCGCCTGAACTGATCCGATCCATGAGTGAGCGGCTGCATCTTGAACTCGGGATTCATGCAGTCACGAGCGAGGAAGTGCGACAGGTAGTACGACAGCAGCCGACCCACCCACTCTCGACCCGTACAACGAGCGTTGGCTGGATCGAGATTCTCGGGCCGGACGCGGTGAGCGCGCACGCGACGTACAGCGATATTTTCGGTGGTGCCGGATACCGGGTGAGCATTACGACGCCGAGGTGGATCTCTCATACGGGCGTGGCGAGTATCCGCGTTCTGTTCGCATTGATTGTTGTGTGCAGCGGTGCGATCGGCGTAGCGTTGCTGGTCGTGCTGCGGCGAACGGTCCAACTGCCGATTCAACGCATCGGCGCGGACTTAACGACCATCGTCGATTCGCGGGACACGCGCAAACTGGTACGCTCGTCGGGTGTGACCGAACTTCAGCAACTGGCCATAACGATCAATCGAGTGCTGGATGCGCATCGCACGTCGGCGTCGGCGCTGGACGCACAGGGCAAGCAGTTGCTCGTTCAGGCGGACGACCTCCGTCGTGCGGTGGCGAATGCGGAAGCGGCGATCAAATCAAAGAATGAGTTCTTTGCGAGTATTAGTCACGAGATCCGGACTCCGATGACGGCGATTTTGGGTTTCGCGGACATGCTCGCGGAAGATGGGATGGCGAACGAAGACCGCCGGAGTTGTGTCGCGACGATCCGTCGAAACGGCGAAACGCTGCTATCGATGATCAGCGACATACTGGACCTCGCCAAACTCGAAGCGGCTGGGATGCAAGTTGAGATGCGTGCGATTAGTCCGATCGAAGTAGCGACCGATGCGTTCGAGTTGTTGCGCCCGATCGCCGCAAAGAAAACGATCGAGTACCAGATCCAGATCGACCCGAAAACACCCGCCATCATGACGGGCGACTCGGTTCGTCTCAAGCAGGTTCTTGTCAATCTGCTGGGGAATGCGATCAAGTTTACATCGAGTGGGTTTGTTCGGCTGCACATCGCACCATCGGAAACAAGTCCGAACCACCTTCTGCTCGAAGTACATGACTCCGGAGTCGGGATGACGGAGGCACAGATGTCGCGGCTTTTTCAGCCGTTTGCACAAGCCGAGGCTTCGACGAATCGGAAGTTCGGAGGTACGGGGCTGGGGCTGACGATTTCCAAGCGTCTCTCGCAACTGATGTCGGGCGATGTATCCGTCACGAGCAAGCCGGGGGTCGGCTCGGTGTTCACGCTCGCGTTATACGTCAAAGTCCCGAATACAATAGCGATTCCTGTCGCAAGCGGGAACAGCGAAGATGTGAAGCCAGTTGGCGTGACAGCACCGATTCCCATGGACTGTGGTTCGCGGATTCTGCTCGCCGAAGATGGCGTCGACAATCGTCGGCTGTTGCTGCACATTCTGACGAAAGCCGGATTCCGGGTCGATGTTGCGGAGAACGGCGTGGAGGCGGTGGAAGCGGTGCTAAGTACGGATCGTACCGCTCCGTACCAACTTGTGTTGATGGACATGTCGATGCCGCTGATGGATGGATATGAGGCGACCGCGGTGCTTCGTCGGCGGGGGTACCGTGGGCCGATCATCGCGTTGACTGCACACACCGGGGCGGAGCACATCGAGCAGTGTTTGAAAGCCGGGTGTGATGACCATGCCGGGAAGCCGGTCGTCAAGGACCAGTTCCTGATGCTGTGCCGGCGATGGATCGGACAGCGTCACGGCCGACTCGCGGCGTGACAGATCGAGCCGAGGGGGTAGCACTACGCAGTGGTGATCGCGTCCTGCTCCCAGACCGCTTCGCCATCAAAGAAGGCCGACGCGAGCATACTGAGAATCACGACACCTGCGAAGGCGGCGATGCCTGGGCCTGGGTGGATTTGCAGGATGTTACCGAGTTTGACCGCCGCGATCAGCACCGCGACGAGGAGGACATCGACCATTCCCCATCGCCCGAGCCAGTCGATTGCACGTAGCGTGCGTGAGCGTCCGAGTGATCCGACGCCGATCCGCCACGCACGGTTCCAGTCACCGCGGAGGATTCCGCTCAGCCAGATAATCCCACCGATTTTGACAAGCGGAATCACGATGGAACAAACCAAGACAACCACACCGACAAGCACCTGCCCGTGTGAGAGCAGTTCGACGACGCCGGACCAAATGGTCGCGGAACGGGAGTGGCCCAACTTTTCGACTTCGAGTACCGGCAGGATCATGGCGGGCGGGTAGAGTACCAACGCCCCGAGCGCGAGCGTGCCGGCACGCCGCAGACCGCGAGAGTGATCTGCAGTTGGTATCGTCGCGCCGCAGCGCACGCACTCGACCCGCTCTGATCGGCCGACACGGTGGGGCGTGCGCTGTACAAGCCCGCAGGTCTTGCACCCACGGAGCCGCGTTGTCGCGGTGTCAGTTAAACCTTGAACCTGTGCGGCCATGATGGACACTGCCCCGTGGATGAGACACCGGATTGACCCGATTCTGGTGCCGCCCGTGGCGGGCTTACTTCTTGCGCTTCTTGAACTTGCTCTTGATGCTCGTCGTATGCGAGGATCCCTTGGCATTGAAACTCGGCATCCCCGACATTCCCGGGAGCATCGCGTTCATCCCGCCCGCGCCCAACCCCTTCACTGCGTTCACCTTGTCGCGGACGTTCATAGACGACATCGACTTGGCGAGTTGGTTCATCATACCGAACTGCTTCACAAGTTGCCCGACTTCGTCTTGCTTGGTGCCGGAGCCTTCGCTGATGCGCTTTCGGCGTGAGTTGTTGATCACGTCGGGCTTGTCACGCTCGGGCGGGGTCATTGATTGCACGATGGCTTCGACGCGGTCGAGTTGCTTGTCTTCGATGTGAACATCCTTCATCATCGAGCCGATGCCGGGGAGCAATCCCATCAACTGTTTGAGCGGCCCCATTCGACGGAGCGTCTTGAGTTGCTTGAGGAAGTCGTCCATCGACATCTCGCCGCGGGACATTTTGTCACTGATCCGTTCTGCTTCATCTTCGTCTACTTCCTCGCGTGCTTTCTCAACAAGCGAGACGACGTCGCCCATTCCGAGAACTCGCCCGGCGATACGCTCGGCGTGGAACTCCTCGATCGCGTCGAGTTTTTCACCCACGCCGATGAACTTGATCGGTGCCCCGGTGACGTGCTTGACGGAGAGCGCGGCGCCACCTCTCGTGTCGGAATCGAACTTGGTGAGGACCACCCCGTCAACACCGCCGCCGCCGAGTTGTGTGCGGAACGACTTCGCGGAGTTTACCGCGTCTTGACCCGTCATGGCGTCGATCACGAGGAAGATCTGATGCGGCTGCACTGTCCGATTAATCTGACGGAGTTCGTCCATCAGCGCGTCGTTCACATGCAGCCGGCCTGCGGTGTCGAGGATGACCGTATCGATCCCCTTCGATCGTGCGAACTCGACCGCGCGCCGGCAGACCTGTACGGCGACCCCGACCGCCTTGCCGTACTCGGCGACCTTGTCAGGCTCTGAATAGAAATGCACCTGTGATCCGCCGGGGAGGTCTCGGTTGACGGTCTGAGCGACAATCTGAAGTTGCTCCACCGCCGCCGGACGTTGCAGGTCCGCGGCGGCGAGCAAGACCGATCGCCCACGCTTCTTGAGGTACCCTGCGATCTTGCCGCACGTGGTCGTTTTGCCCGATCCTTGCAGGCCGCACATCATCACGATGGTCGGCCCCGGTGAGGCATGTGAGATCAGTTCGGTACTTCGAGACAACGCCGGCATCGTGGGCTTGGTACCGAACGGCCCGCTGGTGGGCACTGGTTCAGGGGCGTGCGGATCGCCGCCAAGGAACTCGATCAGGCGATCGTGAACAATCGCGATCATTTCCTGCCCGGGCTTCACACTCTTAGTGACATCTCGGCCTTGGGCGTCTTCCAAAACGCGGGCACAGAAATCGTTCACAACATCCAAGTGAACGTCGGCGTCGAGCAACGCCGTGCGAACCTCCTGCATCGCATCGGCGACATTGCTCTGCGTGATCGTGGCGTTCCCGGAGAGTTTGCGGAACATGTTTCCGAAGCCGTCGGTGAGTCGTTCAAACATGACCGAGTGTAGGGTGGACAAGGCGAAGTCGAGGTGCAGGTGCTGAAGCGCGCGAAGCCAGATGGTTCATGATCGACTGGCAGCAGAGAACCCTCACCCTTACGGAGAGCTTGACGAAGACCAACCTGGAACGCGTGGTCCCACTTGACCCGGTCCTCTTTGACCTTCTCAAGGCATGCAGGCGCGACCGGTGCGACACCGACTTCATCGTCCCCGTGAACCAAGTTGATCGTCACAGTGGCAGCAAGCAGCACAGCCGACTCCGTGTCGCGCTCAAGAAAGCTGGCGTGCAGCCCTGGGAAGACCTGTTTCAGACACTGCGCCGCAACGCCGTGCAGGACTTTCGCGACAAGCTCAAGAACCCGCTGCGCTGATGTCACGGTCATGGTCGTATCGGATTCGCCTCCGCACCCGGATACTCAATCAGGGGCTTGCCTTGCTGGCGGAGCCGTTTGTTCGCTTCGCTCGCGATCCGGCGCAGATCGCTCGGACGGTCATCCAACAGCCAAGTTCCGTTTGGTCCGCGCCGTGCCCGATCCGCCATCACCGACACGGCTCGCCGCATCGGTTCGCTCAAATTGTCCTGCTCAATCGCCCGAACAGTTTCGGCATCGTTTGCGGCGATCAAATCAGACTCCCGCGTGGACCACGGGAACACGAGTTTCTTGCGGCCGTTGGGCAGCACGATGATGGTCGCGCATTCCGGGTTGCCCGGCGATAGAAAATCGCGGAGTTGCACCCGCCCTCCTGTCAACTCGATGATCTTTTGCAGGGTCGTGGGGTTGGGGACTCGTTCACCGTGGAGATACCGGGTGATGGCACTCCGGCTGGCCAATCCCAATGCCCGCCGCAGTTGTGTTGTGGTCATTCCCGTTCTGAAGAGATAGTCAGCAAGTTTCATGCAGCCGAAATAGTGTGAGTCCGGCCAAAAATCTCGTTTCGTTGCCAGTACGACGTCGCAAGCGGCGGCATGGTCGCGTCTGTGCAACCACGCGATGGCGTGCCGCGTATACTTCACGCATACCCGAATCAGCTTGAACGGTCTATTCGAGCGGTATCTCGGCTCCATCACGGTCAAGCCGTCAACGGAGCGAAACTACAAGGCTGCCCGCTTCTACCTCGAAGAGCATTTCGGAAAAGATCGGATGATCGCGAGCATCTCGCCATCGGACGCGGAAGGGTTCAAGCGAGCCATGCGTGACTCCGGGCTTGCCCAGGCGACGACCTCCAAGTTCATCAAGGTCGCCCGTCAAGTCTTCCGGCGAGCGATCAAGCTCAAGTTCATCTCCGAAAGCCCGTTCGCCGACGTGTCGGCAGGCAGCCAGACCAACTCATCCCGGCTCCGCTTTGTGCCGCGAGACCACATCGCCCGTGTGCTCGATGCGTGTCCCGGCAACGAGTGGCGATTACTGATCGTGCTGTCCCGGTTCGGCGGGCTTCGTTGTCCCAGCGAGCACATGGCGCTGCGATGGCAGGACATCGACTGGGCACGGGGCCGCTTGACCGTCACCTCCAGCAAGACCGAAGCACACGCCAATCGCGAGACCCGGCAGATTCCTTTGTTCCCCGAAGTTGGTGCCTGCCTGCGTCAGGCGTTTGAAGAAGCACCCGAAGGCTCGGAGTTTGTCTTCAGCGATCGGTATCGCCGGGCTGGCGTCAACCTCGGGACGCAGTTGAAGCGGATCATCCGGCGGGCCGGGCTCGAACCGTGGCCGAGGTCATGGCACAATCTGCGAGCATCCTGTCAGACCGAGTTGTCCGAACGGTTTCCGATCCACGTTGTCTGCCACTGGCTCGGCAACACGACCACCGTCGCCACCCAGCACTATCTCAGCGTGCGGGAAACCGACTTTTCTGCGGCATTGAAGCCACATCCGGGCACGGAACACGCGCTGCAGAATGCGCTGCAGTACCCACCCGAAAGTGCTCGCAAGGAGCCGAAACAGCCCACCGTCAAAAACGAAAAAGAGCCTGATTTTCAGGCTCTTTCGTACTCTTGCGAGACTGTGCGATTTGTACAAGTGCCCCCCGAAGGACTCGAACCTTCGACCCGCTGATTAAGAGTCGCGGCGAGGACCTACCGAACAACCCCGCGTCAGGTGCTGCAAACGCATATGGTATAAAGGGTTGCGCGCCTGAATCCGAAGTGGTTCTGAACTGGTT
>JBGSIF010000279.1:0-7742 GCA_041742635.1 Phycisphaerales bacterium | reverse complement strand
GGCATTGACTCGTGGCACGGACCCGGCTTGGCGGGTCCGTGGTTGGGCGTGCGGATCGCCGGTCGGCCCGGAAGTCCGGCGTCGCGCCCGCCGGGATCACACGTTCGATATCGCAAGCGAGGTCAACAGGAACGTCGTCACCAACATGACGGCGTAGGCTGCAAGCCCGGCGAGCCGGAGTTGCCGCCGCCGGCGCGGGTCCAGCCTCGACTTTGGTTCGAACAGGTGCGTGACCACCATCAACAAGCCGCCCAGCACGGCACCAAAGAACCCCGGAAACATCACGAAGACCCACTCCATGCCCCACGACACCAGCACGGCCGCCGTGACGCATACCGGGAACGCGAGCACACGCGCCAGTTCGCGTGTGTAAGACGGCTGCGTCATACGTTCGAGCAACGACGCGAGCGATACACCCTGACCACACTCGGGGCAGCGGACCTCGTCGCTCGTGGAGGGAAGCCCGAGCAGGTCGTAGCCACAGGATGGGCAGTGGGGTGCGTTCACGTTGCGGCAGGCTCCGAACGAAATACGGCGAGTAACTGCCATCTCGGAGAGAGTAGGTATACGTGCAACGGTGTCAGCCCACGCGCCGCTTCGACGCCGGACCTCTCAGCGGTTTGCCGACTTGCACAGAGTTGACGAGCAAGAGGTCGATCAACTCGAAATGGTCGGTCTTCGGATCACTCACGGCGATCGTCCGGCCCGCACCAAGAAACGCCAGCACCTCGGGGTGGGCGACATGCACCCCGCGTCCGTCGGCCAACCGAAGCGTGAACGGGCGAAACGGCCGGGCCTGATGCACCTCGTTCACATGCTCTGAGATCATGGAGAAATCCTAGACCTGCGCTGCACTTGGAGATTAGCAGGCACCATCGACCGCGAAGTATTCGAGCATCTCGCGCCACTCCCCGTAGCGGTACTCGATGGCGTGGCGGTCGTGCAGGGCGCGGATCTCGCGGAGCATCCGCTCGCTGAGGTCGCGTTGCCAGTCCTGGGCGGAGCGGTCGCAGAAATAGACGCGACAGCCGAGGGGCTTGACGGCGTGGACGGTGCAGAGGTTGGCGGACTGGAAGGGGCAGCCGCCGGCGGCGCGGGCAGTGTCGATCTGCTGGAGGGTGAGCGGGTGAGCGGGGGACGGGGGAGGGGGGGACTGGGGAGGGGGTGGCGGAGCGGGTGAGAGATGCGCGAGTGCGTAGGCTGTTTCGAGGCCGGTCACGTAGAGCCGGTGCCCGGCGCGGTCGAAGTTGCAGCAGCGACCGGAGGCCCAGCAGGCGGGGCCGCGGGCGGTGATCTCATCGGCGACGAGGGCGTAGATCGATTCGAGTTCGAGGGCGACGGGGGACGCGAGACGGGCGGGAGCGGTGAGGGACAGGCCAGCGACCGAACTCGGCGGTCCGCGCAGGCAATCACGCCAGGAGTCGGCAAGCGAGGCGGCGTGATCGGAGGGCATCGGTGAGTTTAGGAACGCGGAGGAACGCGCAGCCGGGCATACCGGTTCAAGGCCGGGGAACGGCCCGGCGGGCCCCGCGCGGTCGTTATTGGTGTGCGTACCAATAAGCGGGGTCGTTTTTTGGATTTGGGGGCATAAATCCCAATAGCGACGGGTTGATAGGTGGATGGATGGGTGGATGTGCGCTCGTTGCAGTTGGGCGCGCGGCTGATCCGTCAAGAAAGCGACTCACCGCACTCGGGGCAGGCGGGGTTGGTGAGGCCGCGGATGGAGTATTCGCAGCGCGGGCACATGCCGGCGGCGAGGAACTCTCGGCGGAGTTCGGCGCGACTAGAAACGAGCCAAGTGATCATCCCGATCAGCCAAGCAGAGGCGGCGACGGTGACAACTATACATCGAGCGATAGTAAGGCGGTTGTGCAAGCGCCCCTCAACCCAAGGCTTCGACCACACATTCGTACCCATGCGGAGGTTTGACGCCAAGCCTTGCAACTCCGGGGAAACCAAGAGCCGCGAGTTTGAGGCGTACTCATCTACGAAGGGCTTAAACCTGGCTACATCGGAAACAACCGTTCCGGCCTGGTCCATGACGGTGACCAGCGCGCTGGCTCGTCGCGTTGGATTGACGAGCCAGCTCCCGAAGTCTGGGTGAGACCCGCCGACGGCCCATGTGACGTCGATCGAGACAGAATACCGATTCTTCACAAGCGACAGATCAACCAGTCCGTTGGAGAGTTGAGGAGGCTCCGACGACATCGTGCCATCACTGTGTTCCCAAACGTAGGAAAAGCCGTAGTTGCCTGAACCTCTCGAGGTAGTGCCTGCGACCGACGCATACAAGAGGCCGGCGCAGCCGACCAGGATGACCGCAAGGACGAGCCACCCCCACGCCGGCGCATTCCAGCGACGCCGCCGGAGCGAAGGTCGGATCCGTTGCGAATGCGACGCGAGTCTTATATAGTACCTCCCAACAACTGCTTATGAGATTGCGGCACAAAACTGTCGCCACGTAAGTCCGTCTTGTGCCACCAGTCTGCTCGCTCAGCGGACGGTTGCGGCAGCCGTCGGCAAACGTACATGCGAAGGCGTCAATGCCGACTGGGCCGTAACGGTCTGCGTCACAATTTTCTCAACCGCCCCGCGCACCGCGCGTGCAATCCCGGCGGCATCAATCCCCGCCTCGGCGAGTTGCTGGGCACGGGAGTTCTGCATGATCCACGAGTCCGGGAGGCCCAGGCGCGTGACGCGGGAGGCGTCGAGGTTCATTTCCGCCGCGGCTTCGAGGAAGCAGGTGCCGAACCCGCCGATGATGCTGTGGTCTTCGACGGTGATGACGGGGACGTTGGCTTCGAGGACCGCGCGGACCATGCCGCGGTCGATCGGCTTCGCGAACCGGGCGTCGTAGACGGCGATCCGGTAGCCGTCGGCGGCGAGGGAGTCGGCGGCGGTAAGGGCGTCGATCGCGGGGGTGCCGAAGGCGATGATGATGGCGTCGCAGACGCTTGAAGTTCCGAAAGAAGCGCGACGATTCGCTTCGCTCATCGTCGGCACGGCGGCGCTGAGTTTCGCGTGGTCCAGGTCAGGGGTGAGGCACCGGGCCTTGCCGAGTTCGAAGGGTGGGCAGGGTTGATTGAGGAGGCGATCCGAGACATTGTCGCGCGGGTAACGGACGACGCTGAGCCCCTCGTCGTAGGTGCGCATGAACTCCATCGCGGCGAGGAGGGACGGCTCATCGATCGCGGCGGTGAGGGCGGCGCTCGGGAGGGTGCGAAGGAGGGCGATGTCGCAGAAGCCGTGGTGGACCGCGCCGTCGCCGCCGACGAGGCCGGCGCGGTCAAGGCAGAGCCGCACGGCCAGCCCTTGAAGCGAGACTTCCTGGAAGGCTTGATCGAACGCGCGCTGCACGAAGGTGGAGTAGACGAAAAAGAACGGGCGGAAGCCGGTCTTGGCGAGTCCCGCCATCATGTCCAGGGCGTGGCTCTCGCAGATACCCGTGTCCCACGAGCGGTCGGGGAACTTGGGGAGGACTTTATTCATCCCGGTGCCGTCGGGCATGGCGGCGGTGCAGGCGACGACCTTTGGATCCTTCTCCATGAGGGCGACCATCGCCTCCCCCACCGCGCCAGTGAACGAGCGGCCGTCTTTCTTGATCTCCACGCGGCAGCCTTCGCGGACGAACGGGGCGGGGGAGTGGAACTTGGACGAATCACCCTCGGCGAACTCGAACCCCTTGCCCTTGATGGTCTTGACGTGCAGCACCATCGGGCGGTCTAGGTCGCGGGCCTCGCTGAGGAACTCGATGAGTTGCGGGAGGTCGTGCCCGTCGATCGGGCCGACGGTCAGCAGGCCGAAGTGCTCGAACCAGCCGGCACCGGACGTGCCCGGTTCGGCGTTGACGTTCTCGGAGATCATCGCCTTGGTCGCTTCGCCGGCGCGGTGGTACGCATCCTGAATCAGCGACCCGCCCGGCACATGGCGCAGGATTTCGCGGGCAGACTTCTTCAGGTCGCGGTACATCGGGTTGAGCCGGAAGCGGTCGAAGTACTGCGCGACGGCCCCCTGCGGCTTGCTGATCGACATCCCGTTGTCATTCAGGATCACGAGGAACTGGCGCTTGAGCGTGCCGGCGTTGTTGAGCCCTTCCATCGCCACGCCGTTGACGATCGACGAGTCACCGATGATGGAAACGACGCGGCGGCCCTTGGGGTTGGCCTTGGGGTCGAAGGCTTCGTTGTTGAGGGTGTCGCCGCGGGCCATGCCGACGGCGGTGGGGATGCCGGTGCCGGCGTGCCCGACCATGAAGAGGTCGTACGGGGACTCGCGCGGATCGGGGAAGCCGGCCATGCCCTGCGCGGTGCGCAGCCCGGCGAGCATGGGGAGGCGTCCGGTGAGCAACTTGTGCGGGTAGCACTGGTGCCCGACGTCGAAGAGGAGGCGGTCCCACGCGAAGTCGAAGACGTAGTGCATCGCGATGGTGAGTTCGACGACGCCAAGGTTGGGCGCGAGGTGCCCGCCGGATTTGGCGATCTGCTCGCAGATGGCGTGCCGGATGTCCGCGGCGACCTCGGGGAGTTGATCGACGGAGAGCCGACGCAGGTCGGCGGGGGAGTGGATGGTAGAGAGAAGTGGCATAGGTGTACTTTGTAAATCTAAGTCGGATGCACAAATGTTCATCGCGTTGAACACAGAGGTAAAAGGCTAGGCACTCGGCAATAGGCGATAGGCACTCGTAAGAAAAGATCTACCGTGTGCGTACCGCCATGTACGACGCCAACTGCCGGAGTGGTTCGGCACTCGGTCCAAGTTCGTGCAGCGCGGCAAGGGCTTCGTGCTCCAGTTCCCGGACCTGCTGGCGTGATGCCTCGATACCGTGTACGCCGGGGAAGGTCATCTTGCCCGCGCCCTCGTCCTTGCCGGCTTTTTTTCCAAGGTGGTCGGTCGTCTGCGTGACATCCAGCAGGTCGTCGACGATCTGGAACATCAGCCCCACCGCGTCGGCGTACCGCGTGATCGGGGCGAGGTGCCGGTCAAGTTCCGCGGGAGACATCGGCTCGGCGTGCTGCTTGAAGTGAAGCCCACAGAGCGCGCCCATGCGGCAGGAGGCGCGGATCAGGGCGCCCGTTTTATTCAAGTGGATCGTGGTGAGTCGCTTGGGCGCCGGGATGTCCGTGCCGAACCCGCCGAGGGTGTCGTAGACCTGTCCAGCGATCATCGCGGACGTGCCCAGTGCCAGTTCTCGAACGAGGTGGCGCGAGAGGTTCGCGTCCGTGACGCGCTCGACGAGCACTTGGAATGCAAGGGTGAGCATCGCATCGCCGGCGAGGATCGCCATGGCTTCGTTCGTGTGCTTGTGCAGAGTCGGACGCCCGCGGCGAAGGTCGTCGTTGTCGATGCCTGGAAGGTCGTCGTGGACGAGGCTGAAAGCGTGGACGAGTTCGACCGAGCACGCCGCGGGAAGGGCGGCGCGGGGATCGCTCCCAACGCCGGCGGCACAATGCCACGCGAGCAGTGGGCGCAGACGCTTTCCGGCACTCAAAAAGGAGTAGCGGATCGCGTCAACCAAGTTCGCGGGGAGTTCGAGCGTTGACGAATACACATCGAGGTACCCTTCGATGACCCCGAGCGGTTGAATCACGGAGGTTGGCGGTGAATCAACGTTCATGGGTTCGCACATCGGAGCGGATGACACAGCCGAGGACGCATCGAGAGACAACCCGGCGGAAACAACCACCGGAGTACGAACTTTGGTAGGCACCGTCGCGTGGGTCGAGCGGTCAATCATCATCGAGTATAGGTAATTGACTGGCCGCATGATAAACAGATGCCGATCAATAAACGTGATAATCGCATGGGGCGGGGTTGTTTTCTTGGGGATTTAGCCGCTCGTTGCGCACGGGAAGCCGATTGGGTACGTAAAGAAAGAAGTAGGAGGTCGGTTCGTCAATCATCAGGGCGTCCCAACTCCGGTGCCGATCCAACGTTTCGATTTTTCTAGATAGAGAGCGAGTTTGAATGGGCTGGGTGATTATCACCATCATCGCACTGATGCTGATCGGGAGCGTGGCGATTGTGGTGGTCTCGCGCCGTGAGGACATCAAACGCGAAGAACGCCAGCGACGCTTCGAGTTGCAGGATTCCGACGACCGCGTCCCGCTGGTTGGCCTCACCGACCACACCCCTCGGAATCGGCCGCTCACGGAAGAAACGGCCAACTTCATCTCACTCGCACCTTCGGGCACAGCGAACCACCTCGCGGATACCGGCATTGATCCCGACCCGCCGGCCCCGATCGTCGTTACGTCCGACGAATCGAACGGTTCGACCGGGCAGTTAGGCCGACTCGTCAACACGATCGATGGGGAAACGATCCTCACGACCCCGCCGTTCGCACTCCGTCCAGCCGTTTTCTCGAAACGTCACGGTCGGTACGCGGCGTCGCTGATGAAACGCATCCCCCCGTGGCTGGTGATCGCGCCCCGGGTTCGGCTGGACACACTCCTGACCCCAACCCCGCCCGATGGACGAGACGCCGAAGATTGGCGCAACTGGCGACGGCGCGTTCGTCTGCGCAGCATCGACCTGGTGCTCTGTGACCGCCGATCGTGGCAGCCGATGCTTGCGATTCTCTTCGAGCGGCACGACGGGCACGAATCGCGTGCCACCGAGATCGCCGGCGGACGCGACCGCATGACCGACGAAGTGCTGGCGCATGTGGGCTTGCCGTTCGTACGCGCGACCGGACGATTCAAGCACGACTGGCACGCCATCCGCCCTTATGTCGAACAAGCCATGCTCCCCAGCACCCTGGACGTGGGACTCGACGATGACGACTCCCTCGGCGGGACCGGATGGGACGCATCGGCGGTCGTCAACCTGCTGCACGCCGACGACGAACATGGTTGGCGACTGGAGTAGCCGCTCCCTCGGGCACTTCCTTCCCCCTCCACCACCACTCAGACCGGCTTGGCGTATACATGCAGCATGTCATCCCCCGAACGGCGGGCGTGAACCAGCCGCATGGGCTTGGCATCCTTCATCGTCTTCACAACGAACCCACGCACCGCCGGCAACGCATCGGCGTCCCCCACAATCTTCGGGGCAATGTACACGTGCGCTTCGTCCACCAAGTCGTGCGCGAACAACCGCCCGAGCAGCCCCGGGCCGGCTTCTACCAATACCGTCGAAACCCGGTGCCGGTCCGATAGGTGCTTCAGCGCGGCACGCAGGTCCAAATCCGTACTCGTGCCGACCGTTGGCAGCGGTACCACATCAACCCCTTGCTTAGTCAGGTGTTCCCGGTACAGCGATTTCTGACGAAACGCACTGTTTCGGCAGAAGAATGTCGTCGGGAACACCGCCGCGGACGTGATGAGTTTCGCGTTCATCAGCACATCCAGATTCGGCGAAATCACCACCCGCCGCGCGACACGACGCACCCTCCGCACATCGCGGGCGGTCAGCATCGGGTCGTCGGCAAGCACCGTCCCTTCAGCGGTCAGGATCGCATCGACGCACGCGCGCCATCGATGCACTCGCCGGCGTGAAACTTCGCACGAGATCCACTTCGAATCGTTCTCGCGGGTGGCGATTCGACCATCGATGGTCTGTGCCCACTTGGCAATCAACCAAGGCATCCCCGTCGTCACATGTTTGACGAACGGCTCGGTGAGCCATGTCGCCAGCACGCTGGCACCGCTGAAACGCACATCCACGCCGGCCCGGCGGAGCACCTCCGCGCCGCCGCCCGCCAATGAATGCGGATCACGCCGACCCACGATCACGCGCGCGAT
>JBGSIF010000278.1:0-32956 GCA_041742635.1 Phycisphaerales bacterium | reverse complement strand
CCCCTGCTCGCGGACCGGCTCGCGCACGCCGCCTGCACCAAGTGCCGCCGCGGCCTGGACCGCGCGTACGTCAACTACGAGGACGCCGTCGTCTGCGGCGAGTGCGGGCACATCATGCCCGGTCGCTCAACCGACCGCGAGTGAACGCATGACCGCGTTGGGGGGTGTAGAGAGAGCGGGTCTGACCAGACGGCTCCATCTGAGCCGCACCGCGCAAGCGGTCGGTCTTCGGGAGGGATAGGGAGCACGCATGAGTTCCGGTTCGCGCCTATTCAATCGCCCCCTCCCCCGCCGGCTCGCGCCGGGCGGCTCAGAGTGCCGCGGAACAGAATTGGGTCACATCCTCGTTACCCGACGTTCCGTGTGCGAGTTGGAAACTCGCACTACGGTCAGGCGCCGAGTTTCTGGTGCGCGAGGGTGGTAGCGGCCTGGATCGCCTCGCGCAGTTTCGAGAGGTCCGTGCCGCCCCCCTGGGCGTTGTCGGGCTTGCCGCCCCCTTTGCCGCCGCACGCCTCGGCGGCGACGCGGATCCATTCGCCCGCGTTCAGCCCACGCTTGATGACCGCCGGGGGCACGGCCGCCATGATGTTGATCTTCCCCTCGGCCTCGTCGGGCGAGAAGAGCATGATCGCGGCCCGCGGGCAGACCGTCTGGATCGTGGCGATCGCCGCTTGCAGCGCCTTGCGATCCGAACCGATGTCGATCGTGTTGATGATGATGTCGGTGAGCGACGCATTCGCGGCCTCGGCGATCTGCCGCGCGAGTTTGGCGGCTTCCTGCGACTTCGCCGCCGAGGCGTCCTTCTGCGCCTGCTTCACGCGCTCCTGCAGTTCCGCGAGGGACGCGCGCAGTTCGTGCTTGCGCACCGCGGGGAGGGTCAACTGGTCGATCTGGGCACTGACCTGCGTGACCTCGCTGGTCAGGTCTTCGCCCGCGAGTTTCGCCGCGGCGGCGATGCGGTCGGCGATCGAATCCGCCGCCTTGATCGCCGCCATCGCGCCGACGCCCGAGAGGGCCGAGAAGCGGCGCACGCCCTTGGCGATGCCTTCTTCGGCGGTCAGCGCGAACTCCCCGATGTCCTTGGTGGAGTTGACGTGCGTCCCGCCGCAGAACTCGATGGAGTACTTGCGCCAATCCTCTTTCGCGGGGTTGTCCAAGAGGTCATCGACCGGCACGCCGATGGAGACGACGCGGACGGGGTCCGGGTACGCCTCGCCGAACACCGCGCGAAGCCCCGCGACCTGCTTGGCGATCATCTGCGGCGCGGCCTGCGCGTAGACGGGGAGTGCGGCGCGGATGCGCTCGCGCACGCCCCGCTCGATCTTGGCGATCTCGTCGGGGGTCACGGGCTTGCCGAACGAGAAGTCGAACCGCAACCGGTCCTCGGCGACCAGCGAGCCTTTCTGGTCCGCCCCCTCGCCCAGCACGTCGCGCATCGCAAGGTTGAGCAGGTGCGTCGCGGTGTGGTTCGACGCGATCGCGGCGCGCCGGTGCTTTTCGATCGAGAGGTGGCACTCGTCGCCGACGCGGACCTCGCCGCGGGTGACGGTGCCGATGTGCAGGATGTACCCGGCGAAGGAGACCACGGATTCGACCTTGAACTCGCCGTGGTCGTGCGAGTCGCTCGGGCTGGACTTGGATTCGGTCACGACGTGCAGCCGGCCCATGTCGGCCTCCTGCCCGCCCATCTCGGCGTAGAAGGGTGTGCGCGTCAGCACGATGCCGACCTGCTTCCCGATGCTGATGGAGCCGGGGCGGACGCTGTTCTCGAACGTCTCGCCGTCCCAGATCGCCTCGACGCGCGCGGTGAGATCCTTGCCCAGGAACTTGGCGTGGTCGTCGGTGGGCTTGATGTGCATCCGCGCGAGTTGAGCCGTCTGCTCGGCACCGAGTGTGAGTTTGACGGAGCCGTCGGCGGTGAACTTGCCGGCGGCGCGGGCACGCTCGCGCTGTTCTTCCATCAACTTCTCGAAGCCTGTCATGTCCACGCGGAGGCCGCGTTCCTCGGCCATTTGCACGGTGAGGTCGATGGGAAAGCCGTAGGTGTCGTACAGCATGAAGGCGTCGGCGGCGGAGATTTGAGTCGAGGGATGTCGCTCTAGAATGTCTTGATACTGCTCTGGCCTGACATTCAATCCGATTTTGCCTCCCCTCTTGTTTTCGTACTCTGCAACGAACTTGGAACCGATCGAGTCTGTCTTTGCAAGTTCGATGCCGATGAAGCGATGAAACTCGGGCATCTCTGAGGCGGCCGCAGTGCCAATGGCCTTGAACGCCGCTTCGTCGAACAACTTGATCCCCCGGTCCAGCGTCTTCCCGAAACTCTCCTCCTCATCACGAATCACTTCCATCACCCGCTGCGGGTTCTTCCGCAACTCCGCAAAGGCGTCCCCCATGTGCTCCGCAATCACCGGCACCAGTTGATGGAAGAACCCCGGCTTGGCGTGCAGCACTTGCCGTCCGTAGCGAACCGCCCGCCGCAGGATCCGCCGCAACACATACCCGCGCCCTTCATTGCTCGGCACGGCTCCGTCGGTGATCGCAAACGTCAGCGTGCGGATATGGTCGGCGATCACGCGAAAGGCGGTGTCCACGTTGTCCTTGTCGTCCGCGCCGAGCCGGCCCATGTACTGGAACTGTCCGCCGGTGAGCCGTTCGATCTCGGCGAAGATCGGGAAGAACACATCAGTGTCGTAGTTGGAGCGTTTGTTCTGGAGGATGCTGGTGAGGCGTTCCAGGCCCATGCCGGTGTCAACGTGCTTGGCGGGCAAGAGTTTCAGTGACCGATCGGCCTCCCGATTGAACTGGATGAACACGTTGTTCCAAATCTCGATCACGTCCGGGTCGCTCGCGTTCACGCGATCCGCCACGACGCGGTTCGCCAGCCCCATCGCCGTCAGTCGATCGACGTGAATCTCCGTACACGGCCCGCACGGCCCTGTCTCACCCATCTCCCAGAAGTTGTCCTTCATATTCCCCGGCAGCACCCGCTCCGGCGGCAAAAACTTCTCCCACAATGCCTTCGTCTCCAGATCCGGCTCCAGCCCCGACGCCGGATTCCCCTCGAAGTACGTTGCGTACAGCGCGGCGGGCGGCAAGCCGTACACCTTCGTGAGGAGTTCCCACGACCACTCGACGGCTTCCTTCTTGAAGTAGTCGCCGAAGGACCAGTTGCCGAGCATCTCGAAGAAGGTGTGGTGGTAGGTGTCCTTGCCGACGTCGTCGAGGTCGTTGTGCTTGCCGCCGGCGCGGATGCACTTCTGTGAGTTGACGGCGCGCTTGAGTTTCGCCAGGTCGCTTTTGGGGTCGGCTTGGCCGAGGAAGATCGGCTTGAACTGGTTCATCCCGGCGTTGGTGAAGAGGAGCGTGGGGTCGTCGTGCGGGACCACCGGCGATGAAGGGACGAACGTGTGCCCCGAAGAGCCACTGCTCTGGAGAGCAGTGCCACCGGGCAAGATGCCGCCCTTAGCTTCGAAGAACTCGATGAAGGTCGAGCGGACGCGGCTCACGGGCCAGGAAAGATGGTTTGGCGAAGTAGGCATGGATGGTCAGCCGGTGCGTGTGTGCTGGGAATGAAACCGTTCGGGACCGCAAACAGATCCCAATCGAAACGGGTTCTCGGAGGATAAGTGAGGGTTGACGACGCGGGGGAGCATCGTAGACAGATGACGGGGGATTTTCGTGAGCACGCCGCTCCATCATCTGGGGGAAATCGACCCCGTGAAGGCACAGTAAGTGCTGTGTTTGGTGAATCGATGGCACGATTCCGCACGCCGAACCGGAAGTGGTATCTATTCGTATACTTTCGTGTCATCCCGCTGTCTTTTCAGCGGCCAAGACGCACGCCAATGGTCTGAGTGATCGGACTGGACATCGATTGTTGATTCTCCGATCCCCTGTACCACCTCGCAAAGGTCAACCATGTCAGTGCTTGCACGATTGAATGCTCTGGGCCGCCCCGGTATCTGGCTTCGGCGCGCGCGGTTCGCAGGAGTGAGGGGGATCGCCGCCGCTGTGCTGCTTGGCCTCGGCGGGTGCTACGGCTCATACTCGTATAGTTCGTACCGCTACGACCCGCCGTGCGAACCGGCACGGGTGGTTGTTCACGACACCTACTGCGCCCCGCGCCCGGTCGTTGTTATCGATCGGCACTACTACGGCGGCCATTACCACGGGCACTACCGCGGCCACAGCCACTATTCCGGCCACGGGCGTCACGGCGGCTCGCATCGCGGCGGCCGCTGGTGATGCACGGATGATCCGCTAGTAATGAGACCTCCGGGTACTTGTTATCCAAGGTGCGCCAGCACTTCATCGAAGTTCATCGCGCTGCCCGGCTCGCGGCTCTGAATCCACTTTACCTTCCCGACCCCGTCCGCGTTCTGACCGATCACCACCGTGCCGCGGGTCGAGCAGTTCAGGTCCGCCCAGAACAGCCCGAACGCCTTGCACACGTCCCGGTGCATGTCGGCGAGCAGGGTTTGCTTGAGTCCCATTGAATCCGCCCAAGCCTTGAGCGTGGCGAAACTATCGCACGAAATCCCCACGACACTCGCGCCTTTGTGGTGCCACTTGGCAAGGTCGTCCGTCACGCATTTCATTTCAGTCGAACATACCCCTGTGAACGCGAGCGGGAAGAAGCACAGCACGACATCGCCCTTCTTGACCGCGTCGGCGAGTGTCCAATCCGCCCGGTTCTGATCTTTGAGTGTGAAGTTCGGCGCGGTTTCACCGACCGTGATCGGCGTGAGGTGCGGACGCAGTACTGGCGTGCTTGACATTCGTGGCTCCTTTGTGGGTGTCAACGATACGCCTTCCCATGGTAGAAAGTGGCTCCAAGCGTCTTGCGTGGTCGGTTCTCACGCGACAACCCCGGCGGCTTGTTCGTGCTCGGCTTCATCTTCCGCGATCGGCACCCCGCGCCCCGGCGTCAAGAGCCGGAGCAGTTCTTCGTTGCTCGGGCCTCGCACGCCACCCAGCCACACGCAGCGAATCCCGCTTGCGACCGATTCCGAACGCTTCAGGTAGCCCAGCACAATGCCGACCGTATCAGCGCACGCCTCTCGCATCGATGTGGCCGCCGGCAGGTGACGTGCCACATGACGCGACAACTCGTCTACTCGGTCCGCGGAGTAGTCCCCCAGCGCTTGCACGCTGCCCAGATTCGCCCGAAGCACCCGCACTGACTGTGCCGACACGCCACGCATTGCCAGGAGCCAGTCGAACTTGGCGGGCGATGACACAGCGTGCAGCGTGCCGGTCGATAACCTATCGGCTTGCGTGAGCAACGAGTGCGCCGCGCCCGCGGCCTCAAACTCTTGCCGCGCGGCGAGATCGCGCCTTCGTCCCTCCAATCGCGCTCTCCACTCGCCCCCGCCGCGCAACCTCACAAACTCGCACGCTTCCACCACACGCGCGCGGAACGTTCCCAGCGGCTCGCTCCCATCGCACGGCGCGGCACACCGCCCCATTTGTTTGTAGACGCACGCCGTGGCGTTCGGCGATAACGCCAGCAGCCGTTCATCGCGGCATAAATCGAACACATCGACGATTGCTTCGATCGCCTTGTTCGCCTGCGTGCTCGTCCCGAATGGACCTAACGTCAACACCGACTCCGTCTCCTCGTGAGAGAATGACGCGACATTCTGTATATCGCCCCCATCGTGTCCAGCCATTGATTCGAGTGATCTGCACGACCATCGCGGCACGCTGGTCACTGCATTGACGGCGATCCACCATGTGCGGTAGCGTCCACGCATCGCCGGGTATGCCTGCGGCATCCGCGACAGCACCAGTTCGCGGTACAAGAGGTCCGATTCGATCGCGCTGCCGGTTGGGTAGATCACGATCCGTGTGGCCACGCCGCGAAAATCCGTCTTCGCCGCCGGCACGATCCGTTGCTGCGTTGATTCCGAGCCTTCGGATTCGTCCGGCGGCGTGGTTCCCGTCCCGAATCGACGTTCGATGAACGCGCGCGCGTCCGCGGTCGTCGCAATCAGGAGCACACGACTCGCCGCGGCTTCCAGCACGATCACGCCGCGCCGTGCGGGCGATGCCGCCGCCACGTCGGCTACCCCACACACATCGATCTCCACACGGCTGCCCTCGGCTCCCATACCCCATCATACAGACGCGCCACTCACCACGAGCCGTTTCATTTCAGTTCTCAAACGTTCCTCAGATTCGACGCACCACCGCGTACAGTTGAACTGGCTCACCGACCCCTCCGGGCCAAGCACCGCGCGAACACCAATGCAGCATCCTTTGACACATCTTGTTCATGTGCTCCGCCCGACGATGGTGTTTGCGGTCGTGATCGCGCTTCTTCGACTCGTCTACACGGTTTGGTTCTGCCCCTACGACCTGGCGGAGGACGAGGCCAACTACTGGGTCTGGTCGACGCATCTGGATTGGTCGTACTACACCAAGGGGCCGGGGATCGCGTGGGCGATGCGGGCGGCGACCTCGCTGTTCGGCACGAGTGAACCTTCGATCCGTCTGGTCGCCGTAGGCGCCAACTTCATCACGACCCTCAGTGTTGCCGCGATGGCCGGCATTGTGGCTACCGAACGTCCCGCTCACACGAAGTTGGACGCCGATCACAACGATCTCACTGTTCGCGTGACGGACTGGCGTGCCGCCCTCTACGCGGCGGCCGCCGTGCAACTCTCCCCGATTTTTCAAGGTACCGCGATTTTTTCGACCATCGATGGGCCATACGCCGCGTGCTGGGCCGTCGCGGCTCTCGCGGCGTTGCTCGCCGTTATGCAAGGCCGCGCTTGGGCTTGGGCCGTCTGTGGTGCCGCGCTCGGCGTGGGCTTCCTCTTCAAGTACACCATTCTGCTGCTCGTACCCGGAATCATCGGCTTCGTGGTGCTCGCCCGGCACCGCCTTTCATGGCCCCCACGCTCGGGCCGATGGGCCGCGCTCGGCATCCTGTTCTTGCTCATGGGCTTCGCGCCAGTTGTTGTTTGGAATATCCGGAACGACGGCGCCACCGTCGCTCACCTGCTCGGGCACCTGGGTATGAAAGGCGGCGACATGCCCACCGCCCCTGCCCAATCTGCTTGGCGTTACCAGCCCAAATGGACTATCGAGTTTCTTGCCAGCCAGTTCGGCATGGTCGGGCCGCTGCTTGTTCTAGGTGGATGCGCTGCGGTCGCTCGTTTGAAACTCCGACCACGCCCTTCGCCGGGTGCATTGCCCGAGTCAGTTGATCCGATCGATGGTGCGCCACGTCCAGATCCGCGACCTCTACGGACGTTCGTCGCCTCACGCCCGATCGGAAGCCTCTTTCTCGTTGCCGCGGCTGCTCCGATCCTGCTTTTTTACCTCGGCGTTTCGTTCATTGCCGAACCCGAAGGCAACTGGGCGATGGGCGGCTACGTCACCCTCCTCGCGCTCGCCGGGTGCGGTGCGGCGGCGGGCATGGCGTCGTTCCGACACCAAGTCGCCGCGTGGCGTGCCTTGCCCGAACCACGCCCAAAACTGGGTGTCACTCGTCGAAAGCCCGAGGCCTTCGTCCAAGTCCTCTGGCACACCAGCCTCATCTACGGCATCGTGAGCGGCGTCGTCATGCTCCGCCTCGATTGGGTCATGTCCATCACGACACCCATCGTTCACGCCATCGGCCCAACGATTGGTATCAAGCCCGAACGGCTCTACTCCGGCAGAGCGAAGAACCTCCTTGATGCTCGCCGTATGGGAATGAACGCGAACGGGCACGCCGATTTTCATCTCCGCCAACCAACGGGTCTCAAACCGTTCTACATCGCTCAGCACTACGGCACCGCCTCGGTACTTTCGTTTTATATCCCCGGCCGTCCGCTCGTGTTGTGTTCTTCTGGCCGTATGGGCGGCAGGCCCACTCCCTGGGACTTCTGGGCCGGGGCAAGCCTTGATGACCCGGCGCTGCTAGGTCGCCCAGCACTGCTTCTTGGTGCACGAAAAGAGCAGTGGGAGCCGATGTTTGAGCGGGTCGAGCCTCTGGATACCCCGACCGGGCGACTCGAAGGTGAGCATAAACAGGGACGATTCGCATTCCTCGGTTTCGGCTATAAAGGCTGGCCGAAGCCAACGACGCCGTGACTCGCTTGTTCAACTAAGTATGAGGCGGCCTCGCGTCTTCGTAGCCGTCCTCAGAGAACACGCGTCACGTCGGAACATCATTCGCGTCTATCGATCCGATGAAACCCCAAGATCCAACCCCTGATCGTGATGGACTCGATGCCGAGGCGGGAAAGAGTGCGACGGAACTCGACACCCACTCTTCCTCCCCGCCTCACACCCGAAGAACAGTCCGCATCGAACCTGGCGACCGTGCGATAGACCTCTCCGGCCAGACTGATTCTGGGCGGTGGTATCGTCGTTGCGTGCCTTGGCTCGCGGGGCTTGTGGTTGCGTGCGCGTGGGATCGAGCGGCGTACTTGCACATCGCGGTTCACGACGCCGGGGCGTTATCGAAACTCGAATCGGCGGACTGGTACCGAACGCTCCGCATCGTCGGTGCACCGTACATATGGCTGTTCGTCGGCGTGATTTTCGTGCTGTTCGATGCCCAGCGCGCCGCGGCGTCGCTAGACGATCCCGACCGATACTTCACCGGCAAGAATCCGTCACTCCGCCGAGCCACGTTCTTGCTGCTCAGTGCGCTGCTGTCAGGCGGCGCGGCGGAGTTGCTCAAGGCCATCGTCGGGCGGTTCAAACCCGACGCTGCTGACGGCTTCTACCGCTTCGCTCCCCTCCATGAACGCTTCATTCAGTTCAAATGGAACGACCTCGGCTTTGTTTCGAGCCACGCGGCGACGGCCTTCGGCGCGTGCTTCGCGCTCTCCATCATGCTCCCGCGTGCGTCCGTCGTGTTCATGCTCATGGCGATCGGGTGCGCCATGACGCGACTGCTCGCCGGGGCGCACTTTCTATCGGATACCTACGGCGCGGTACTCCTCGCGTTTGTGGTCACGCACGGGGTCTATCGGCTTGATCGTCGGAACAACGCCGGACACGCGATCGACGCCTGAGCCGCCATGAGTGAAATCAAGTGATGTGACGAACCAGTTGCACCGGCGCGGCGGGTGCGAGGTCGTGCGATGTGATCGCACCACGCAGTTCGATCAGTAATCGCTCTCGTACCGCTCCCGCCTGCGGGGTGTTGGCCCACAGGCTCACCGTCCATATCTGCGACGGGGAGACCTCCGTGAGGGTCACGGTCGCCGCGGGAGAGTCCAACGCACCGATCTTGGCAGACACCAGCGATCGAACGACCCCGAGCAGGATCGTTCGAGTGGACTCGAACTCGCCCGCCGGGTTCACGCTTACTGAGTAATCGATGCGTCGCATCGTGTGGTACGTTTGGTTCTCAATGGTTCCACCGAAGATCGCGCCGTTCGGGATGATGAGCCGCCGATTGTCAACCGTATCCAGATTGGTCGTGAACAGATCGATCCCATCAACGATGCCCGACTGACCTGCGACGATGACGGCGTCGCCGATCTTGAATGGGCGGAAAATGAGCAGCAGCACACCGGCGGCAAGATTGCCAAGGTTGCCTTGCAGCGCGAGTCCGATGGCAAGCCCGGCGGCACCGATCGCCGCGGCGAACCCCGTTGTGCTGATCCCCAGTGTTCCCGCCGCCGTGACGATTGCAAACAGGATGATCCCCCACTTAGCAAGGTTTCCGAAGAACTTGCCGAGGGTGATTTCGATCTTGGCGGCGGTACACGCGCGGATCACCAACCGGCGAACCCAGCGAGCGATCATGTACGCGATCGTGAGCAGAACGATGGCGCTGATGATTCCAGGGCCGTAGGTTCTGGCGACGTCCCATATAGCGTCGCCCCACTTTGAGACCGCCGCTCCGGGGTCGCTGATCAGTTCCGATGCCGTTGTGGGTACATCGATCGCTGCTTGTTCGACGGTCGGCGTGGCACTTTGCGGGGGTGGTGTCGGCGCGGGCATATCGGTTCTCCAGATAATGCCGCGATGGTAGTTCGGGAGTGCAATGCCGTCGAACGGACGAACACTTCCGTGGCAGACGTCCCCCTTATTGATCCTTCGCCACCAAATCCACCACCACAGGATAATGGTCCGACGCGTACCCCGCGGGCGGCGGTGTGACGCGCCAGTCCGCCCCCTCCGGCCGTGCCGGCATGCCCAGCACAAAGCGGCTTTCCACCCGGAGTTCCTTCATCGCCGCCGGGTTCAGCAAGATGTGATCGATGATCCTTCCCGATTCGTGGGTGACACGCAAACGGTCAGGCCCGCGTTCTCGCTTGGCACCGGGCGTTTCCTTATCCGGCGTGTTGTCCGATTTGCTTTCACTCGCTTTGGGCAGTGGCGGGTAAAACGCGCTATCAAACCCCGCTCCCGTGTACGTCCGCATCGGCGTCTGCCCCATCGTGGCATTGAAGTCGCCGAGGATGACGATGTTCCGGTTCGGGTCTGACTTCGTCATCTCGCCCGCGAGTTCCACAATCTTCGCGGCTTCCTTCTCCCGCCAGTAGGTGCCGTCCGCGCCGCTTTTTTGATGCACCACAAAGAGTGTGAGCGAGTACGCCGCCGCGTCACCCGTGGGGGCTTGGCTTGGTGTCGCTTTGGCGCTGCCTTCCGTCGGGGCGGGGCTTGCAGGAACCTCCACCGTCACGCACAGCGGGGAGCGATGAAATGTAATCGGTTTGCCGGCGTTGTCGTTGGGCCGATTGCCCCATTTCTCGGGGTGTGTACCGCCGAGCGGCAACCGGAGCCAGACTTTCGCGTCTTTCACTGGGTATCGGCTCAGCACGCCCTGCTCGATCCCCCGCTCGTCGCCCGCGTCGATCGATATCACGTACTCATACCCGGCGTCCTTCAAGTACGTATCACGGAACTGGATCAGCGCATCGCGCGACTCAATCTCTTGCACCGCAATGACGTCGGCGTCGATGCGTCGGATCGCCTCGGCCGCGGCCTTGCTGTGTTCTGCGGGCTTGGTCTCTTCTTTGTCTTCGTGCTCACCACTCAGGGCCGGATCATCCTTGTCGTCGAAGAGGTTTTCGAGGTTGTACGTAGCGAGCCGAACGGTTCCGGGCGTGCGTGCAACAGGGTGCGCCGCGCCAAAGCGCGGGGTTTGAGTTGTACTCGCGTTCGGCGCGGGCGAAAGCGTGACGCCGGGCTGTGCCGACGCACCGCCGACAGTGCTGAGCATTACCGCGACGATTGCCGCGCCTGGGGCGCGTCGAATGCCAAGCAACGAAAACGAACGGGGGCGTGTCATGTGGATTGATCTCGAAAAAATGTCAACAGAGTCGGAGTCACAAGCATAGTGGGGCAAGATCGGCTCGAATCGAATATCCCCCAAAGAGGGGGATGGTTATCCGATGCGTGGTATCAAAACGCAGAAGAAGGTACTTGCATTCGTCCGCAGTTGCGGTCATACTGGGTCGCTCACGCAGCGGTACGAACAGTTCGGCGACGGGTTCTCGTGATTCCCGTCCATTCGTTTTTCTTCACAGGAGTTTCACCGATGCCTCCCCCGACCAATCAGTTCCATGTTTCGTTCGGCGACATCAAACTGTCCGCCGCTCAGAAGAAGTCGATCAACAAGGCCATCAGCACCGCGACGCTCAGCGAACTGGCGAGGCTGGACCTGTCGGATGGGATTTACCATCGCATCCCCCCGGAATGGCTGGGTCAATGGTGGGATCGAATCCGCACCGGACAGGCTCCGAAGATTCCGACCGTCGCACCAAGCCTGCCCGCCGATGCGCGCGGCACGACGTTCACCGTCGCGCTCGGAGAGATCAAACTCAACCCCAAGCAGACTCGCAGCATGTCGAACGCGATTAACTCGGCGACGCTCAGCGAACTCGGCCGGATCGGACTGAACGACGCCTTCGCGGCCCGCATCGAGCGCAAGAAGTGGTACGGTATCTGGCTTGATCGGGTGAAGATCAATCAGGGTCGTATCACCGGCGGGCTGCCCCGCTAATCACACGAAGAGTTGAGATGATCATCGTGGGGCGGGCTTCCGGCCCGCCCCATTTGTATCCTTCGATCCTCCATTGGACACAACGGTACAGAAGTAACGGCCATGAACGACCACACGCGTTGCCCATCTTCGGACTGCCACACTGGTGCGGTGCTGTTTGGGATTGTGCTTCCCGGTGGGCGTGTGGCGTTTGCGTCCAACAAAATCGTTGTTGACGAGGAGTTCGTGCGTGTCGCGCGTGAGCAGCCCCGGCCGCCGGAACAACGGTTTCGGTTCAGCACGACGTGCGTGCGCGGTGCGTGCATGCAATGGGACGCAAACCTCGACGGGCCGGCCATCGGTGGTTGCTCGCTCATTGATCGACTGATGGTGTCGATGAATGAGGAACGTGACGCGGGGCGTGATCAAGCCGCTGCCGGCACGCTTCGAGTGGGTGAAGCAGAAGACGAATCGCTCCCGGAGTGTTCCATCCGTGACGAATGCCGCTGGTACCGACAGCGCGGCGGCGATGCGTGTGCGATCTGCCCCAACGTCGTCACCGATATGACGACGACGGTCGATGACCTTCCTCCGCGTGTCCGACATGCGCGGCTGGCATCTCAAAACGAAAAATAGCCCGGTGCCAAAACGCACCGAAGTGATCCGGGCCTACGTTTTTTCTGTCGAAACTACTTCGTCTTAGAAATCACCGTGTGGACCATCTTGCCCGCGTTGTAGACGGGGCCTGATCCGGTGCTCTGCATCACATGCGTGTTTTCTTCGATCACGAACTTGCAGACCGTGTCGCCCTTCAGGATGGACGCGCTGGCGGTCTCGTAATGTTCTTTCGACATCGGCACGTTGTTTGCGACCATGCGGTTGTTCATGCCTTTCACGATGTGATACGTCACAGGGTGGGCTTTTTGGTACG
The DNA here is from genome assembly GCA_041742635.1 of Phycisphaerales bacterium. Taxonomy (GTDB): domain Bacteria; phylum Planctomycetota; class Phycisphaerae; order Phycisphaerales; family UBA1924; genus JTS-AC122. The sequence continues at coordinate 20,081 of JBGSIF010000278.1, read as the reverse complement.
TCTGGGGATCGCTGAACAACTTGGTGAACTGAGGGCGGAAGTCATCGGGGAACTGTGACATCGCATGCTCCTTTATTCATGCACCGACCGGTTGCCGGCGGAGCGACCTGCCCCGCATCCGGCGACTTTCGTGTTACAAGATATCATCTTTCGGGTGAAATTCGGCGCGTTTCGCTAAGATCTTTTGATTAGCCACCTGTTCAGGTGGTTGGCCGGCCGCAGGCGAGCATCAACGAGAGTGCCGGGTTATGGTTGCAGACCGATTCTTCCCCCGACGATAACCGTTCGGATACAAGCGGCATCTCCAAAGCGATAGACGATTTCGCGTTCGTCGGTGCCATGGAGGAGCAAGAGGTCGGCACGCGCCCCGACTCGGATCGTGCCGCGGTCGGCGAACCCTAAGAGTTTGGCCGGGTGTGCGGTGCCAGCGAGCAAAGCATCGGGGATTCGCACGCCGCAGTTGCGTACAGCGAGTGCAAGTGCCATCGGCATCGAGCGGCACGGTGCGGAGCCGGGATTGGAGTTGGTAGCAATGCAGAGCAATGTAATGTGGCGGCAGTCGGGCGTGGTCTGCGTCGGCGGGGTGGGTATGTTGCGAGGAAAGAAAGGCGGGCGAGCGTAGCGGCCGTCTACGTGCAGGCCGCAGCAAGGCAGAATCACCGCGGCGGTACACGACCCGGCGAGCGCGGACCAATCGTCATCGGTCGCGGCTTCCAGGTGATCGACGCTGATCGCACCGAGCCGCACTGCTTGTTGAACCATCCCGAGTGAGTTGAACTGATCGGCGTGTACGCGCACCGGATGCCCGAGTTCGATCGCACGCTCGAAGAGACGCACGCAGTCCTTCACGGACCACGCGCCTTGTTCGCAGTATGCGTCGATACACACGCCGGGGAACTCGGCGTGGACCGCTGGGAGTGTTTCGTTGATGGTGCGGTGTACGAACTCCGCGGGAGAATCGCCGCCGGATTCGTTAGCGGGCGGGATCGCGTGCCCCAGTAGTGCCGTCGGAACGACGGTGCCGGGCCAGCGTGCGGCGGCGGCAACGATCGCACGCAGCATCTTGAGTTCGTTTTCTGTATCGAGTCCATACCCACTTTTGATTTCGATCGTCGTGGTGCCCTGCGAGAGAGTGTCGTGCAGCCGGGCGAGGGTCAGTTCCTCCAGTTCCCGCGGCGACGCGGCACGTACCGCGCGCACCGTGGACATGATCCCTCCCCCGCCAGCAAGGATGTCGAGGTACGCCGCGCCTTCGAGAGTGCGCTCCCACTCATCGATCCGTGACCCAGCCCAGCAAAGATGGGTGTGGCAATCGACGAAGCCGGGGAGCAAGACCCCGCCGGCGGCGTCAATGACTCGATCCGCTCGCGCAGAAGGCGTCGCGGAGGAATCGGCGAAGTCGTTCGTACGGTGTGCTCTGATAGAGGTGATCACCCCTCGATGGATGCCCACATCAGCGCACGGGATGACGCCCAAACCAGTGGGCGTGGTCGCAGGCTCGCACTGCATCGTGAGGATCCGAGCGTTTGTGATGAGCAGGCTGCCCTCGCCGTCCGCGGGCGTAGGATCGGAATTGTGGGTCGCCATGTAGAAGAGCATAGAAGTGAAGTGGCTTCGCGGCGTAAGTCGCACGGGTGGCTGTGGTGTGACCAGATCGTCCGCGGTTTGTCGGTGGGTCGGAGCATCTGGTATTGGGGTGCTATCCTGTGTTGGATTGACGGGATCTCACTCGAAAGGCCATGACATGCTGATCGCTCTATCAACCCTCGTGCTCTCCGGCATACCGATCCTGACACAGCCCGCGTCGCCGAACAGCAAGCCCCCCTCCGCGCCGCTCGATTGGCGCACGCAAGAAGCATCTTTTCTCACGCGGCATGTTCAGGTCACTTTCCGAAGCGTCTTCGTGCGCGCGGGTGAGCAGTACTTCAGCCCCAAGGGCGACTGGATCGTGTTCCAGGGCGTTCCGGTCCCGAAGCCGGGCGAGCCTGTCGAGCCGCATTACTCGATGTACGTGGCGAAGATCAAGAAAGACGCGAGCGGTCATGTCATGGGGATCGAGGAGCCGATCAAGATCAGCCCGCCGAACTCGTACAACACATGCGGCTGGTTTCACCCGACCGAGCCGTGGCGTGTGCTGTTCGCGTCGACGATACTCACGCCGAAGGATGATCAGAAAGCTGGGTTTCAGGTGGGGACGCGTTCGTACAAATGGCTGTTTCCTGAAGAGACCGAGATCGTGACGCGCCATGTGCTGGAGATCGCTGAAGACGTGATGCCGGGCTGCCCGATGAACGAAGAGATCGCCAAGCAGCCGGATATCAAGGTACCGCAGCCGTTGTTTCAGCAGCCCAACTACGACGCGGAGTGTTCGTATTCACCCGATGGGCGATTCGTGCTCTATGGGAAGGCCCGTGATGCGAAGACCGCTGACCGGCCCGACGTCGATATCTGGGTGTTCGACACGAAGACGAAGCAACACCACGCGCTCGTGGTCGCCGACGGGTACGACGGCGGCCCGTTCTTTTCACCCGATGGAAAGTCCATCTGCTATCGCTCGGACCGCTCGCTCGACGACCTGCTCCAGATTTTCGTCGCGACGTTGAAGTTCGACAAAGACGGCGTGCCGGTCGGGATCGAGAAAGAATATCAACTGACCGCGAACGGCCAAGTCAACTGGGCACCGTACTGGCACCCGAGTGGGAAACTGCTTGTGTACGGCAACAGCGGCCCGGATCATCGGAACTACGAAATCCATGCCGTGGAAGTCGATTTGAGCAAACCCCCGAGCGACGCCGGCACGAAGCAGATCACGTTTGCGGATGGAACAGACATCTTGCCGGTATTCTCAAACGACGGGAAACTGATGATGTGGTGTTCGCAGCGTGGCCCGATGGTGGAGGGGGAGTCTCGCCCGTCGAGCCAGATTTGGATCGCGGAGTGCGTACTCGAGCGCGGCGGCTTTGATCAACCGGAAGTGATGTTTGGGGCAAAGGGTTCGACGTCGAAATAAGCAGATAACCAAAAGTACGTTGTGCCCGACACGATGATGAGTGCGGATCGGTGAATTCTGCACGAGAGGTCGGTCGTAGTACCTAATTCGTGACCGTGTGATTCGGTGTATCAGCCCGGTAACAAGAGGATGCAACCGGATTCAGGCCTAGCGGTTCGATTGGTGCGAACGTTCGTGCGCGAATGGTGCGGATTGTTCCTATCGTTGGCACTGTGTGTCCGATGAATGTCACAATGGGTGCATTGCAAACCAGGACGAGCGGGGGCGGGTTAGCGGACGGCAGAGCCGCCCGAGTGATTCGGCACAACGCCATCTATAGACGGATCCAGTACGTCCGCGAACTGCGTGCGTTGAGGTCGCGTACTGTAACTGATATATACCTCCACTCTACTGTTCAGGAGTCTCCATGACGCCGACAAAGACCGTCCGTCGCCTTTCTCCCGGGATATTGGCATTGGCGATTGGGAGTTGCCTGTTCGCCGCGCCGCTGGCGAGGGGTCAACAGGCCGAGGTCATTGCATCGGCCCCGGCGACGATCGGTGATCTCTCCAACAAAATCTGGACTGGCGCGCTCAGCGGGGACACTCGCACGGCGCTCATTCCGCTCGAGGCAATACCTGCGACGACATCCAACGCGGCCCTCCTGGGGCTTCGAGACTCCAGCGCAGCACTCGACGCCAATCTGAAAAAGTACGATGAGACGAGGCAGAAAAAACTCGCCGAGTCATGGGCCGAACTTGAGAAGCAACTCGCGCTGGGCCAGGAATACCCGGTGCTGAGCAAAGCGCTCAAGGCGGCGGTGGAAATCCAACTGCTCTCGCTGGAACACGACAGCGTGCTGAAGGACGATCGGATCAATCGGCTCATCAAGCAAGCGGAGGCATTTGCGCGCGCCGCCGAGGCATCGAACGATTGGCTCGTCGCCAGCGACCTGTTCTTCCGGCTCAACGCGCTCTTGGACGAAGCGGGAACGTACAAAGGCGACGCGAAACGGCTCGGCGATCGGCTCGAGATGTTGAGGCTTTATGTTCCGGAGCGGCTCTGGGAACTCCGCGGCGAGATGGCCAAGCAACTGGGTGACAAACCGATTCCCGCCTACAACAAACTCGGCGACGACTATGCCAAGAAACTGACCGGCATCGACGACGCGATGGCGATGAAAGCGATCAAGCGATCCGCCGAGATGCAAGTCGATCGCAGCCCAAACACCTACGGCTCGATGCTCACGGGCGGGCTTGAGTCGATCCAGACCATGGTCACGACCCACGACCTCCAGCGGGTGTTTCCGGAAATCGGGAACACCGACGCACGGGACCAGATGGTGGCGTTTATCGCCAAGCAGCGGCAGTCGATCGAGGGGCTGGGGCGCGGCGTGAACGATTACACGATGATCAACCTCATCGCCGAACTCCAGCGAGTCAACAAAGAGACGGTCAAACTCCCCGAGCAAGCACTCCTGCACGAGTTCGGCAATGGTGCCATGGCCAAACTCGACGAGTTCTCGGCGATCATTTGGCCGGACGAAAAATCCCGTTTCGAGCGCATGACGCAGGGAGAGTTCTCGGGCGTGGGAGTGCAGATCCAGTTTGATGAGGCATCGCAGTGCATCAAGGTTGTCACGCCGCTCGATGAGACGCCGGCGCAGCGTGCGGGTATCCATGCCGGGGATCTGATTAAGAAGATCAACGGCGAGTCCGCCGTGGGGCTGAATCTGAACCAAGCGGTGGACCTGATCACAGGTCCGAAGGGTTCTCCCGTCACGATCACCATCGAACGAGGTGATAAAGAGATCGACTTCAACCTCCTTCGCGGGGTCATACCGGTCGTTTCCGTCAAGGGTTGGAATCGGACCGGTCCGCGCGACGACCACAGGGACTGGGATATCGATTCGGAACGGAAAATCGGGTACGTGCGGCTGCTGCAGTTCACCGACGATACCACTCAAAAACTCCACGCCGCGATCCGGAGCATGAAGGCGACGGGTCTGAACGGGTTGATCCTCGACCTGCGGTTCAACCCCGGCGGGCTGCTGACGCAAGCCGTGTCGGTCGCCAACACCTTCGTCGATAAAGGCGTGATCGTATCGACGACGTCTGGCGATGAACAATCGGCGCGAGCATCGCGTGCGCTGATCAAGGACATCCCGGTAGCTGTTTTGATCAATGAAGGTTCGGCGTCGGCTAGCGAGATCGTCTCGGGCGCGATCAAGCACTATGCCGATCAGAAGCAGATCCGCGCGGTGCTGATCGGGGCGAGGTCGTACGGCAAGGGCAGTGTGCAAAACGTGTGGCCACTGGATAATACGGTGAATCCGACCGCGCTGCTCAAACTGACCACGCAGTATTACAAAATCCCGGATGGCACTCCCGAGGGGTATATCTTGCATCGTCGTCCCGGGGCGAAGTCGTGGGGGATCGATTCGCACCTGAAGATCAACATGCTGCCGGATCAGATCGCCGACGCGATCAAACTGCGGCAGGATGCCGATGTGCTGCCGATCGACGAAACAGGGCAAGTGGCCAAGGACGCCCCGGCGACTCCGGACCCCACGAAACTCCTAACCGACGGCATCGACCTGCAACTCCAGACCGCGCTGGTGGTGCTGCAATCGCAAGCGGTATCGCAAGGAACGCCGCGAGCGAGCCTGAACTGATTATTCCGACTCCCCAGCACCGAACTCGTCGGAAAACCGTGTGAGGGATGGTATGCGTGGTGGCCTGCGAAGTAGGCCGAACGGTGTGCGGTTGGCGCGCGTCGTGGGGGGGCATTGTACCGTTGTGTGCTCATCATTCACATACTGGCGGTAGTTTTGGTTTGTGAAGAGACGAGCCAGAGTAGCGGGGGCAAAAAACAACCGAAGCACTGGGGCTTCGGTTGGAGTCGAGATGCGAAACCGATCGTGCAGAGACGAGGCGGAGGATTATTTCTTCGGTGCCGTTGCAGGTGGCGTAGTGGGTGCTTCTTTCGTTGCTTTGCCCAGCCACTTGTCCCAGTTCTTGCCGTACGCGTCCGCGTCGGCCTTGCGCACCGGGACGAGTTCGGCCTTGATGATCTTCGTCGGCGGGTTCTTGCCGCTGTGGATCTTATCCACCAGCATCGTGACCGACTCATAGCCCCACTCATAGACTTTCTGCCCGAGCAGGACTTCAACCTGGCCGTTGCGGAGATAATCAAGTTGGGCGGGGAGGGCATCGACGGCAACAACCTTGGCCTTGCCGGCGATCTTATCGAGAGCGTTCTGCGTGAAGAGGGGCCAGCCGCCGATCATCGCCCACCCGCTGATCTGTGGGTTCGCGCCCTGGACCTGCTCGATCTTCACGACGGCGTCCTGCGCGGTCTCGGCGTGGTAGTAGGTATCGATGACGCTGATCTCGGGGAAGTTCTTCTTGATGTAGTCCTTCACGCCGCGGACGCGGGCCTGGAGGTTCGGTGCGTTCTGGTTGCCGGCGAGGATGGCGACGACGCCCTGGTTGCCCATCGCCTTGCCGAGTTCGGCGGCGACCTGCTCGCCGCAGGCCACGTCGTCGGTCCCGTAGTAGGCGAACCGCTTGCTTTTGGGGGCATCGCTATCGAAGCAGACGACCGGCACGCCCTTGGCGACGGCGGAATCGATCGCCGAGGTGACGAGGCTGGCGTCGGAACAACTGATGGCGATGCCGTCCGCGCCGGACGCGGCGAGTTGCTCGACGCGTTCGGCCTGCTTCTGCGCGTCCTCGTCAACGGGCGTCTGCCAGTCGATGGTGATCTCGACCTTGAGTTTCTTGCTCAGGTCGCGGGCGGCGTCTTCCGCGCCCGTGCGGGCCGCGACGAAGACGGGGTTGGACTGGCTCTTGGCGATCAGGCCGATGCGGTAGGCCTTCGTGGGAGCGGCGGGTGAATCGGTTGAGATGGGCGACAGACCGGCGGCGGCGGCGAAGGACGCGGCGGCGAGTGCGAGCAGACCGAAACGCTTAAACGCGGGCATCATGCGGACGACTCCTTGATGGACGGCCTCGGCGTGTGAACGAACGTTCGTCGCGGCACGGGCGAATCCGATGGAATCGTAGCGGGGGGATCGAGGTACGGGGTGTGGGGACTGAAGGCGGAGTTAGGTTTTCATCCAGCCGATGCTGGCGACCGCCACAGGAGCGAGGATCAGCACGGGGAGGAACACGCCCAGGCCGGGGGGGAGGCCGGGGATCGCGGCGGACGCGCCGAGCACGCCGCCCATGAGCGAGCCGATCCCGACCGGAGCACATTTGAGGGACTGAAGGACCATGCTGCGCGGCTCGCGTGTAAGAAAGAAGGGCATGACGATGAGCAAAGTGAGGAAGTTCGAGGCGACCATGGAAACGCGGCCGTACTTGATGCGGACGAGTTTGTCGCGCAGCGAAGGATCAAGCCCCGGCACACGCAGGACGCGAGTGAGTTCGGCCCACGACAGGCTGTGGCTGAAGTTGGAATGCTGACGCAGAGTCATCGCGGTGGGATCGAGCGGGGTCTGGACCAAGATGTCGGTCGTGGCGAGTGGGGGAGAGGGGGGAGCGTCGGGGACGGCACGCTCGTAATCGAAAACGACGGCGTGTGAAAGTCGCCAGCCGCCAGCGGCGGCGTCCCATGTTCCCGATTCGGCGCGTGTACTAGAGCGGAGCAGGCCGGCGGGATCGATCTTCCAGACGACGATACCGGTGAGTGCGGCGGTATTGGGGTCGAATCGCTGAGCGAAGAAACGATGGCCGTTGCCGTCGTCGGTGAGGGGGATCTGGAAGGTGCGCATGTCGTGGTTTCCGGCGTCGCCGTGGTCGCGGGTAAGCAGGTGGGCGATGCGCGGGATGACGAGTTCCTGGGTAAGCGCCTGGAGGCAGGTCATGCCAGCGGCGACGATCAGGATCGGCCGAGCGGCGCGACGGAGACTGACGCCGCCGGCCATCATGGCGACGAGTTCGCGGTGCCGGGCGAGTTGCGAGACGGTGAAGCCCATGGCACCGACCAAAACCATGCCGACGAGGAAAACGAAGAGTTGAATGAGCCTGGGCCACCACAGATCGGCGATGAGTTCGCCGGTGCGGACGAGGCGTCCGAGGACGCTGAGGGTGGCCCCGCCGGGTAGTTTCTTGAGCACCCCGGCGAAGCGGTTGATGTTGAAAGCGACATCGATGGTGACGACGAAGGAGCAGAGCAGGACGAGGAGCGAAAGAATGTTCGCCAAGTACTGTCGTGCGATGTGTCGATCGAGGGTGGTCATGCGCTACTGGTGAAAAGGGGGACAAAGAGGGCTTGACGGAAGCGGGGCGGTGAGAGTCAACGATAGCCGCTGGCGTCGGGAATGGGCTGGTGTGTGCGGGCGGGATTTTCTCTGCGCCGCTGAAACTTTGCAGGCGAAGCGATGGTAATATGGGGCATGAAGTTGCTCTACAACAATCGATGTCTGCGGATCGGGGCTGTGAGCGTGATGATCGCGGTGGTTGGGGCGTGTACATCGTCCAAGCGCGGAGAAGGTGCGGCAGACGGTTCTGAGATGTCTTCGTCATCGAGGCCCTCCACGACGTTGCCGCGGCCGATTACGCTCTTGCCACCGGCGCTGGACGCGACCGCCCCGGCCGATTATCCCGGCGTTCATAATGTGGTGGCGTACACGGATGGGTTCTATAGCGGATCGGTGCCCGAAGGGGAAGCGGGGCTGGAGTCACTGCGAGCGATGGGGATCAAGACGATTATTTCGGTTGATGGGGCGAAGCCGGAGGCGGATGTGGCCGCGGGGAAGGGGATGCGGTACGTGCATCTTCCGATCGGGTACAACGGGATCACGACGGAGCGGACGCTGGAACTGTCGCGTGTGGTGAAGGAGTTGCCGGGGCCGATCTATATCCATTGCCACCATGGCAAGCACCGCAGCGCGGGGGCGGCTGGGGCGGTGGCCGTGACGCTGAACCTTGCGCCGCGAGAAGCGATGCTCGGGCGGATGAAGGTATCGGGGACTGCGCCGAACTACACAGGGTTGTACGCGGCGGTGGCGGACGCCACGCCGGCGACGGAGGCCCAACTCGCGGGCGCGTCGAACGAGTTTCCTGTAGCATACAAAACGACCGGGCTGGTTCAGTCGATGGTCGAGATCGACGAGGTGTTCGAGCACCTCAAGTCAATCGAGAAGGCGGGATGGGCAGCGCCGAAGGACCACCCGGATCTCGTTCCGGCGGCGGAGGCGGGCCGGCTCGAGAATCTGTTCCGTGCGCTCGTGGATGATGCCGACGTGAAGCACAAGCCCGCGGAGTTCATCGCGTGGCTGGACCGGGACGCGAAGACGGTGGGCGAGTTGGAGGAAGCGCTGCTGGCATTCAAGGCCGGCGTGGGGGGGACTGGGGGAGCGGTCGGGGGTGCGGTTGAGGATGCAACGGGCCAAGGCGTGACGGGGACGAGCCTGTCGGCGCAGTTCAAGAAGATTGGGGCGTCGTGCAAGGAATGCCATGTGAAGTATCGGGACGCGCTGGATCTGTGAGTTTCGGTGTTTACACACACTGACTGCGAACTCCCGGTATCATCTTCGTCGTGTCAACTACTACACCGCCACCTGCCGTCGGTCCCGAATCAGCATCACGCTCGTCGACCTCGCGTCGGCGGGAGCCGCGCAGCGCTCCATCGCTCCTGCGCCGGCTCGCCGGCTCGCAGGAGTTTGGGTTGCTGGTCGTCATTGCGATCATGATGATCGGGCTGACGCTGGGGACGCCTTCGATCACGGCGAGCGATTTTCTGACCCAGCCCCCCGGCGCGACCGCCGAGCGCGGCGAGGGGGACTTTACCATTACCACCCCCGGCGATCCCGCGGCCCGGACGGCGGAGCGGAGGACGACCTACCGCGAAGCCGACGGGTACTCGCTTCGGTTCACGGACGACGACGCGGGCAACTCGCGGCCGGTGGTGGTTCGCCAGTATCAGGTCAACAAGTTCCTGAACAAGAACAACCTGATGATCGTCGCCACGACGGCGAGTTTCATCGCGGTCATGGCGATTGGCATGACAGGCATCATCATCATGGGTGGGATCGACCTGTCGATCGGGTCGATCTATGCGCTGGCGGGCGTGGGGGGGGCCGCCGCGCTGCACGCGGTGGCGGACTCCAATCCGGCGATATCGGGGTGGGCGTCGATCCCGCTGGGGATACTTGTGTGTATGGTCGTCGGCGGCGCGTGTGGGCTGGTGAACGGCGCGGCAACCGTCGGGCTTCGCGTGCATCCCTTCATCATCACGCTGGGCGGGCTGGCCGTCTTCCGCGGCGTCGCTTTCGTCACGACGCAAGGGCAATCGATCGGTGATCTACCGGCGTCGTTCACTTCCGGGGGGTTCAAGGCAGAGATGCTGGGGATCACGCCGGTGCCGGCGTTAATCATGGTGGTCGTTGCCATCGCGGGTGCGTTTGTGTTTAGCCGAAGTACGTTCGGACGGCACACGTACGCGATCGGCGGCAACGAGACGGCGGCGCGGTACGCCGGAGTGCCGGTGGGGCGGGTGAAGATCATGCTGTTCCTGCTCGCCGGAGTGTTGGCCGGGCTGAGCGCGGCGATGAAGGTTGGGTACTTCGGCGCGTCGTCGTCCGGTGACGGATCTGGGTACGAACTGCGAGTGATCGCGGCATCGGTCGTCGGCGGAGCATCGCTCAGCGGCGGGCGCGGCTCACTCATCGGGGCGATGCTCGGTGCGATCGTGATGCAGTTGATCGACAACAGCATCGTCGTGCTGGGGATCGATTCGAACTACACGAACATCGTGATCGGGCTGGCGATCGTGCTGGCCGTGGTGGTGGACCAGGCCAAGTCGCGGTTCGTCGGGTCGCGGTGAAACGCGGGGATTCATCGAGCGGCGGCTAACACCCACAAGTCTGTTCTGCACAAAAAGAAGACGGGCTTGCCCGATTACTCGGACAAGCCCGCTGTCGTTGCTTGTTGTCCCTCTCTCCATATTGAAGGAAACCAGCATATAAACTATACCCCGCTATTCATGCGGTGTCCACCGACTGCGCGGCGTGATCGAGCCTGTGGATATCAACAGACCAGACGGTAGTTTGGCGTTCGTACTTCGTACATGATGGAGCGGGTCGGCGTCGGTTGGGTAGTTTCCCCATCTTCGGCGTTTTGTGCTATATTGGTAGAGCCGCGCTGTCCAGTCAAGATTCCATCCCTTAGCCGGGGATGGGGCCGTAACTGGTAACGATCGAGCCTTCGATCGAGCCAAACAACAAGGAACTCACCATGCCCAGCCAACCCACCACCCTCCCCGCCGACATCCGCAACATCGTCCTCGCCGGGCACGGCGGGTGCGGGAAGACGACCCTCACCGAGCGGCTACTTTTTACGAGCGCGGCGATCAAAAAAATGGGCACCGTCGAGGCAGGCGACACCGTCAGCGACTTCACCAAGGAAGAGATCCACCACAAGCACAGCCTGACGTCGGCGGTGGTCCACATGGTTCATAACGGGCACATGGTGAACCTGATCGATACGCCGGGGTTGTCGGATTTCGTCGGGCACGCGATTGCTTCGTTTCCGGCGGTAGAGACGGTAGCGGTGGTGATCGACGCGGTGAAAGGGATTCAGGCGACCGATCGGCGGTTGATGAAGGTCGCCGCGGAGCGCAAAATCCCTCGGCTGATCGTCATCAACAAGATCGATGCGCATGATATCGACCTGCCCATCTTGGTCGAACGCATCCGCGAAGCATTCGGGGCCATGTGCCTCCCGATCAACCTGCCCGCGCACGGCGGGCAACGCGTCATCAACGTTTTCGACCACGACGGCTCCGACAAAGTCGGTAACAGCACCGACTTCTCCAGTGTCCGCGAAGCCCATAAGGCGATCATCGAGCAGATCGTCGAAGTCGAAGAACGACTGATGGAAACCTACCTCGAGAAGGGCGAGGCGTTTACGCCCGAAGACCTCCATGCGGCGTTCGAGAAGTGCCTGGAAGAAGCGCACCTCGTGCCGATCTGTTTCGTGTCTGCCAAGACCGGGATCGGGGCGGATGACCTGCTGCACATCTTCGCCGACCTGTGCCCCAGCCCGACGGAAGTGCACCCGCCGGAGTTCTCTTTCACGCCGATCTCACCGTCGGGCGAGCCGGGCGATGAGCAGGACTTCTTCCCGGTGCCGGACCCGGCGGGGAAGGTTATCGCGCATGTATTTAAGGTGACGACCGATCCGTTCGTGGGCAAACTGGCGTACTTCCGGGTGCATTCGGGCGTCGTGCGGACCAAAGGCGAGTTGTTCCTGAACGATCACAAGAAGCCGCTGCGGATCGGGCACCTCTTCCGTGTGCGGGGCAAGGAGATGATCGAAGTTGATTCGCTCGGCCCCGGCGATATCGGCGCGGTGGCCAAAATCGACGAACTGCACTTCAACGGCGTGCTCCACGATTCGCACGAGCACGACTCGGTCCATCTCAATCCTCTTCCGATCCCGCGCCCGATGTTCGGACTGGCGGTGGAACTGAAAAACTTCGCCGACGAGGCCAAGTTCTCCAACTCCTGCGCGAAGATCGCCGACGAGGATCCGTGCTTCAAGGTCGAGCGTATCGCGGCGACGAAGCAAACCGTTATCTACGGGTTGGGCGAACTGCACCTGCGTGTCGTGCTGGAACGGCTCAAGGAGAACTTTGGGATCGACTTGATCACGTCGCGTCCGAAAGTAGCGTACAAAGAAACCATCACCACCAAGGCCGACGGGCACCATCGGCACAAGAAGCAGACCGGCGGGTCCGGTCAGTTCGGCGAGGTGTACCTGCGCGTCGAGCCGCTGCCGACGGACCACCCCGATGGGTTTGAGTTCGTGTCCGAAGTCGTCGGCGGCAGCGTCCCGCGGCAGTACTGGCCGGCGGTCGAGAAGGGGTGCCGGATGGTGCTGGCCGACGGCGCGATCGCCGGGTACCCGCTGCGCGGGGTGCGTGTCGCGCTGTACGACGGGAAGTACCACGATGTGGATTCCAAGGAAATCGCCTTCGTCACGGCGGGCAAAAAAGCCTTCATCGATGCCGTGAGCAAAGCCCGCCCGGCGCTCATGGAGCCGTTCGTCGTGCTCGATATCACGCTCCCCAGCAAGTCCATGGGCGACCTGACCGGGCTGCTTTCGAGCAAGCGAGGGCGAGTGCTCGATACCGAAGTCGGCGATGGGGACACGGCCCATATCAAGGCCCACGCCCCGCTGTCGGAAGTCCAGAACTTCTCGAACGAACTCAAGTCGATGACCGCCGGGCAAGGCTCGTTTTCGATGGATTACTCGCACGACGAGCGCACCCCGCCGCATGTGCAGCAGGAAGTCATCGCGGCGTACAAACCCAAGCACGACGAAGAATGAGCGTGAGTGGCTTCGAGGAGCGTCACGAAACAGCGGTTGCGTATGGTGGGTGCCCGGCTGCATGGTGCCGAGCATTGATGCTGCGCCACGATCCGATGAGGAGGTGTACCGATGGAAGGTGCCGCGATGAGTTCGAGGTTCATCCCCACCGGCGACGCGACCGCGATGTTGCCGGTGCCGGACGCGAGCGTGAAGCCGATCACGGTGATCGCCACGGAGTCGCTTCGTGCGGGCTTCGATGACCTGTGCATCAAGCAGGCGATCAACTCGCGGCTCGCGCCCGGCGTGACCGAAGTTGTGCTGAACCCCGACGCGCACGCCGGCTACGGCGCGCCGGTCGGTTGCGTGCTCGTGTCGCCGACGCATATCTACCCCGGTCCGGTCGGCGTGGACATCAAGTGCTCGATGAGCCTTTTGCAACTGGACCTGCCGGAAGACGCCGTAGCGGATCGTCGCACACGCCGGGCATTGATCGAAGCGATTCTAGAGCGCACGCCCACAGGCGCGGGGCGTGGGTTCAGGCAAGTGCCCAAAGGGCGGCATGTCGATGCCGGACTCGGCAAGCGTGTGGTGACGGAGGGCGCGTCGCCGGGGGTGCTGCGCGAACTGGGCGTGCCGATCGACTGGTCGGGCCGGTGTGAGGATAGTGTCCATGTCGGGCACGACGGCACCGCGGACGCGCTGCACGAGCGGCTCGGAGGGATCCTGGATGCGCCAGCCGGGCCGCACCGCAGGATGAGCACGGCGGATTTCTTTCAAAGCAAGGTGCACCAACTCGGCTCCTACGGCGGTGGGAACCACTTCGGCGAATGCGAAGTGGTGCATATCGACGACGCACCGCGTGCGAGGGCGGCCGCGGATGTCTTCGGGCTGCGCGATCGGCATGTTGCCTTCCTCTCGCACTACGGCTCGCGCGGGTGGGGGGCGGCACTCGCCGACGGACAGTTCAAGTCACTCCAGCGAAAGTTCGCCGAGTGGATGATCCCGCTCCCCGGCGGGGACCGGCACATGGTCTATGCGCCCATCGGCTCGCCCGAAGCGGACGCCTACCTCGACGACATGGCCCTAGGCGCGAACTTCGCCACCGTGAACCACATGCTGATCAACTCGCTTGTGCTCGAAGCGTTTCAGGAAGTGATCCCCGGCACGACGGGCACGCTGGTGTACTTCATCAGCCACAATATCGCTCGGCAAGAGGTCGTCGGGAGCGAGCAAGGCGCACCGGGCGGGCAGCCGGCGTGGGTGCATCGCAAGGGGGCGACGCGGGCGTTCCCGGCGAACCACTACGCGCTCAAAGGCACGCCGTTTTATGAAACGGGCCACCCGATCCTGCTGCCGGGGAACCCACGGGACGGATCGTGCGTGATGGTGGCCGAGCCGGGCGCGAAGCGGTCGTGCTACAGCGTGAACCATGGCGCGGGGCGCCGCATGAGCCGCACGGCGGCGACGAAGTCGCTCGATCAACGCGAGATCGACACGAGTTTCGACGAGCGCGACATCCTGACCAACTGCCGCAACTACCCGCGCGACGAAGCGCCGGGGGCGTACAAGGACTTCGATGAAGTACTGTCGAGCGTGAAGCAGGCGGGGCTGGCAAGCGAAGTCGCGCGCCTGCGGGCACGGTTCGTTATTAAGGACGGCGACGCGGCGGATGATTGAACACGGGAGGAGGGGTGGGCGATGGGTGGTCCGCCGCTCCGCGGCGGATCGTGGGTGGCCCGGCGGTCCTGGGGGGGCCGCCGGTCTTGGGAACTGCACACAGCCTGCGGCGATGCACGCAAGTTCGGCAACACCGGCGTTCGCACGGAAGAATTCAAGAACAACATATATAATGTTCGCGCTCGCGCAAAAAGATCAGGCAATCATTGCGCGATTTCACGTCACCGCCCCCCCGCCTCCCCGCTCCCCCCCGCGCAAGTCAACACAAACGCAGCGCGCGAGGGCACAAACGCCGCATATATGCCCGCGCGCGCCGCGTTTATGGGCACAAACGCGGCGTACGTGCCCACAAACGCCGCGTTGTGGGGCAAAAACGCGCCGTAATTGGGTGCGCACGCCGCGTTTAAGGGCACCTGCGCAGCGTTCGCAGGCACCAACGCGGTGCATATATGGCCGTATGCACGGCGTTCATGTACTCGTGCAAGCCACACGACGCCGCTCGCGTCCCCCCACGCCCAACCCACGCCCCCCGCAGTTCCTGCTCGTGCTCATAGTGCGTACGCCAGCGGCGGCCCCCCCGAAGTGTCCCCGCCCACCCCTCTTAAGAGAAGAGGGAGCCGGAAGCCGATGGACGCACGCGTCAAACGGCATGTCGTAACGGATGAGCGTGCCACCGGATGTGGCTTTTGCACATCCGGTGTTCGGGAACGCGGCGCGGGGAAACACCAAACCGGTGGGAGGGTGCGGAAGCACCGGATGCTCAGAGCAGCATCCGGTGGCACGTTCCTTACCGGTGCCACCTGCCTGAGAGAGAATCTTTGGTGTAGGTTGAGAGTAGATCGGCCCAAAGGTACACGCAAGGCTCCGGCACGAGCAGGATGCGCGGATTCTGCGCGGAGGACTTCAGCCGTGACTGCTCCAGCAACTCCACCAATTCCATCGACTTCTTCGCGGCGTTTTCGGCGCGGTGCGAGTAAAGCGGTATCCGTTACACAATCCTCCAGATAATGTCGGCAAACCCAAAACGCCGAAGTCCCGGTCAAAGGCACCGGGACTTCGGGGCATGGGCACAGGAAGGTGACTTCCGGGCCACGCGCCGACAAAGAATACTGCCGGTGCGAGGCGTTATGGATGCGGTGGAAGTTGAAGGAGATTAGCGGCCGGGCTTATCGCTGATTCCCGGCGCGGTTGCTGGGTTCAATTCATCGCGCTGCTTGTAATCGCCGCCCGAGGCGAGGGAGCCGCGGTCGCTGGCGATCTTGCGGATGGCTTCGATGTCGCTGCCGGTTGCGCGCGTATAAGTCGCGGTGTACATGACGTGCTTCGCGTTCATGTTTTTATGACCGGACGCTTCGTTGCGTTCGGACTCGTTCGTCTTGGCAGGCGATTCGTTGAGGCGAGCGGGGTTGTTGGGCTTGGTGCGGTTCATATCGCCGCTCATGCCCTTGGCCATGTCGCCGTGGTACATGGTGACGCGGTACTGATCGTTGCTGAGGATTTCGACGACCACTTGAATATCGCGCTGAGAGTCCGCCGCGCTGGATGTACTCATCTCAGACGAGGCATCTTTCGAGGCCGTGAAGACGAGTCGGTTCGTCGAAGCGTCGAAGGTGCCCGAGCGTGTGCAGATCTCGGCCCCGCGGCTGTCCATGAACACGGACTGGTAGGTGTCGCCTTGTTCGTTGAATGAGATGAACGAAAGCCCGCGGAACGCATCATCTTTGAGAGTGTATGTCGATGCATCCATGGCGCGATCGACGGCCGAATCTCGCGCGGGTTTGGTCCCCTCGACGGTCCCGGTCGTACGCGAATCGGGCTGCGATGGAGTGTTCATTCCAGCACGGCGTGACTCGTGCCCCATGTCGTTCGAGACAAAGGTCTGCTTCAGAATAGACCCGCCCATGATCACTTCGGAGAGGGCAAATCCGGAGCACGACTTCATCGTGTCCCGGTTCATGCTCGGGGTGGCGGGTGAAGCGTCGCGCGTCGAGGAGGTTGGATCGATCGTACGGGAGGAGCCGTCCGTCCTGAGCGGGTTTGAGTTGTCCGAAGAGGGTTGTGAGTTCGGCGTAGCCGTCGGCGGATTCCCGTTTTCCTTCATGTTGCCCTTGTGGCCCCAACTGGCATCGGTCTTCTTGTTGTTGAAGAGCATGGGATTCATTTGGACCTCCACACGCCACGATCCTTCGAGTTGGCGGAGCAGTGCGGTAGAACTTCGAGCCCCGCTGGGCCTCGATGCGTCGGTCGTACGGCCCTGCGAGTTCGTTTGATCTGGGGTAGCCGTTGCATCACGCGAGGGGGTACCGGAGGGCGGGGTGGTCCGGATCGGATTCTGTGTCTGCGCGACTGCTGTTGACGCCAGCAAGCAAGACTGGAGGATAATTCCGAGTTTGTATGAGTTGTTCATGAATGTAACTTCCTGAAAATTGGATGTGAGGGAATCGGGCACGAGCCCGGAGTATGAAGAGCGTTGAAGAGTTGGAGCCACAACTAAGCGAATGGCAATACCTACGATTTCTCCAATGTGACTTGAATCCTGGGCGTGCGCGTAAGTTGGAAACGCGCACCGGCTCTATTTGGGATACTCACAAGATCACATGATTCGCACGTGACTTATCGCGACGGCATGGAGGTCTTGCCGGCCTGGGTTCCGGACGTCGAAGTGGTTGAAGATTTGGTGTATTCTGCCGCCGTGCCACTGGAGGCCTTGCTGTCGTCCATGGACGAAGTGCCGCCCGACGGCTTGGCGTGTTCGGACTTTGAACTTTCGGCGCCCTGGGGTTTGACGCGCAACTGATTCACGACGTCCTTGACGCCCAGGACGGACTCCGCGATCTGTTCGGCGCTGTACTTGCAATGGCGCGACTCGACGGATCCGGTGAGTGTCACTTCGCCTTCGCTGACTTTGACTTCGATGTTCGAGGGGTCGATTTCGCTCACCATCAATGCGTCGTTCACTTCGTCTTGGATACGAGAATCCGAACGTGTGTAGTTCTTGGGGGTGCGCGACGGCTGAGGACGTTGAGACGATGAAGACTGGTTGTACCCGCCGTGGGACTCTCGTGAGAGGGTACCACTGGATCCGCCGGAACTCGATCCGCCGTAGTTTGCGCCGTAGCCGGTGTTCTGCCCCGAGCCAGAACTGTTGCCGTGGCCGCTTTGGTCGTAGCCGCCTTGTCCGTAACCACTCTGCCCCAGCCTTCCCTGGTCGGAGTTGCGTTGCCCGGAACTGCCTTGGTTGTAGTTGCCCTGACTAGCGGGGTAGGACGAGCGTCCGGAGTGGCCGTTGCTTTGGCCAGAGTATGACGAGCCGCCGCTATTCTGGCGTGCGTTCTGGTTGCCATAGGACGAGCCGTAGCCACCGGTGTCGCGCTGGTCGTTGTTGGCGCCCTGAGGTGGGTTATATTGGTTAGAGTACGACGATGAGCGGTCATTGGACGAGTTGTAGTTTTCGTTTGACCCGCCCGAGTAGTTGTCTTGGTTAGATCGCTGGCCGTACTCGCCCCGACTGGGTTGTGATGAATAGCCCGACTGCTGCCCGCCACGAGAGTTGCCTTGGCTGCCCTGACCGGATTGGTAGCCCGATGCCTGCCCGTCCTGCTGATAGGTACCTTGATCCGGGTATCCGCCGGTGTTGTAGTGTCCGTTCCCCGAACGAGTCCCGCTTCCCTGACGGTTGGTGCCGCGTGACTGCCCGTCATCTTCATTGCCGTATCCGCCAGACTGATCGCGTCGGCTTGAAGACTGATCCTGATTCCAGTTGGCGTACTGGTCTTCTTGGTTTTTGGGGTAGCCACGAGAGCCGCTGTTGCCGCGCTGTTGATCGTGATTCATGGATGAAACTCCAGATATGAAGTAAAAACGGGCTCGGCAGACACTCCGCCGAGGCACTCAGAAAGAGCCGGATGAAAAGTCCGGGTGAGGGGACGGAGAGAGAATGCGCCACGTCGGATCCGCGTGTCGATTAGCGGATACACGGACTGAAATCGCTCCAACGGCGTTCCGTGCTTCAGGGCACAGCACGATAACACACTATACCCCAGTATGGTATGTGGTTCGCCTTCGTGCAAATATAAATGTTCATCCCCCCTCCAACAGGGGGATCGTGGTGTTCAGTAGGCATATCGAGTGGACGGTGCTCATTCGCAGGTGGCCACCCGAAGCGTTACCGCAAAGGCCGCGTGCGATTGACACGGTGTTCGAGTGTCGTGGCACGCCCGTAAAAGCACGAACGCTCCGAGGCTCTCAGAGAACGATGAGACGGTCGCCCCGAGTGCCGGCACAAGCGAGTTCAAGCCCGTTTGCCTCTGCGACGAGAGCCGTTTCGCCCACGGCTCACGATCGTTCGTGCCACTATGAGCATGGTTGGATACGGCGCGGAGCACCGCTCTACGATGCCCGATGGACCGCTCGATTACCGTGCAGCAGGTTGAATGCATCGACCCGAAGTCCATGAGCGCACTTGTGGATGTGCTGATTGACTGCGTCGAAGGCGGGGCGTCGGTGAGTTTCATGTCGCCGCTGTCGCGCGAGCGGGCCGAGGCGTTCTGGCGGCGGGTGGCCGATGATGTGGCAAGCGGCAAGCGGGACGTGCTGGTCGTCGAGGACGCGGAAGGGATCTGCGGGACGGTGCAGTTGATCTATGACCTGCCGGAGAACCAGCCGCACCGCGCGGACGTGGCGAAGATGCTGGTGCATCAGCGGGCTCGTCGGCGGGGCGTGGGCGAGGCGCTGATGAAGGCCGCCGAGGCGACGGCGCGGGAGCGTGGGAAGTCTCTGCTGGTGCTTGACGCAGTGACGGGCGGCGACGCCGCCCGTTTGTACGAACGGCTCGGGTGGGTCCGAGTCGGGGACATCCCTAACTTCGCAATGTACCCACACGGCGGGATGTGCGGGACCACCTATTACTACCGCAGCCTTGTTGAGGTGTCATAGCGAGGTGCCCGCGGCGTGCGCGGTCGGATGATTGCCGATCTAACATCCCAGATGCCCATTGCTCATCCACCCCTTGCGGTCATCGGCGGCGGCACCATGGCCCGCGCGATTGTTGCGGGCGGGGTGCGCGGCGGGGTGCTTGCGCCCGCGAGCGTGGG
>JBGSIF010000277.1:0-10294 GCA_041742635.1 Phycisphaerales bacterium | reverse complement strand
CCGGGCGGGACGCCCGGTCCACTCTCCTTGCCCGGTTCACTCCGCATCGTCCCCCCCATCCCATGCTTCACCCGGAACGGGTTATCCTCATGCCGCACCGGCTCGCCATAGTCCTCCAGCGGCCACGGGGGCATCACATGCAACTTCTTCGAGATATCCATCCGCTTTGTGACACGTTCGGCCATGAAGCGGTCCAGCGCGACCACCGCCGCGGCATTGGCCCAGATCCGCCGGTTCATCCAGCGGAACACCCGCACGCCGATCGACCGCTCTGTCGCTTTCCCGAGTGCGACGACCTGATCCGGGTTCATGTCCATGAGCCAGTACGTGATCGGCACGCCGCGCACCTTGCTGATGATGACCGCGACGATCGAGCACATCGGCGGCGATGTGCTGACGAGGATGCTCCCCAGCCGCGGCGTGAAGAGGCCACAGACCAGCGCCTGCGTCAGGAACATCACCGCCCCGAGCAGCCGAATGGGTATCGACTTCTTCCCGAAACTCGAGAGGGGCAGCCGGCGGATGTCCACCCCGTCGCGCACCTCGCGCAGCGGGTATTTGTTCGACGGGTTGTCGTACCCGCGCGCCGAGCAGATCACTCGGACGGGATACCCGCGCCGGACCATCTCCGCCGCGGCGTCCGCGATGTGCTGCCCGACCGACGCCGGGTCGGGGACATAGACCTGCGAAAGAACCAGGAGGGTGCGATGACGGTGTTGAGGAGTGGAAGGCATGAGGGGTTGGAGTCTGAAAAAGTACTGACTGACTAAGATACGAACGACGCTCTATCGCCAGCACGATGCTACGCAGCACAGCGTGTTCCGCTCCTTGAACCGCACCGATTGGTCAGGGCAATCGCATGATCGCTCTTGGGTGGCCCGACGGTCCCCATCGGTCTTCGAGTACTCAGCGATACAACAGCGACATCCGATTCGATCAATGTATCCAATGTTGAATGTTCGTATTTCTCTTGGCGATCATGCGATAGCCCTGACCAATCGGGCGTCACCGTAGTTGTTGGGCACTCCCGGTGGCCCGGCTATACGGGCCGGTCTTTGGCTTTGGCGGCACTCCAAGCCGTCGGCTTGGGCTATACGGAGTCGTTCACACCTCCCCCGCGTCCCCTTCTTTCTCGCCCGCCTCGGCTAACTGCTTCTCGTACCGCAGCCGGTTGGTACGGTGGTCCATCAGGAAATGAACCCGCTGGGCCTTCTCCGGGCCGACGATGTCTTCGATCCGCCGACGCGCCTGCCCCAAGTTCGTCCGCCTCGAAAAATGCACCAGCACCAGTGATCGGCACTCCAGCACCCGCATCCACTCGGCGATGTCGTCCGCGTGCATGTGCATCCCCACCTTGGCCCGATCGCGGTGCTCAGGCTCGGTGAACGTGCATTCGCAGATTACGATCTGCGCCGTACGGACTTCTTCTCGCACGAGTTGCGGCCCCGGCGCGGTATCGCCCAGGTACGCCACCTGCGGGATCTCCAGCGTCCGCGTGATCGCCGTCCCGCGATCCTTGAGTTCCTTGAGTTTCTCCTGCGGCAGCCCCACGAACTCGTCTTTCAACTTGCTCCGCTTCTCGATCACGATGTACCCCATCGACCCGTGAGCATGTTCGATGGCGATCCCCTTGAGTATCGTGTTGTTCTTGATCTCCACCGACTGCTCAGGCTCCAGCGCGATGAGTTTGTACGGCGTCTCCTGACGCTCCAGGTCGATGTACCCCTTCATCATCCCGTGGATCGCCGGCGCGACCTGCGCGCTGCACACCACGGTCGCCTCGCCCATCCCTTGAAAGAACCGCTGCGAGCAGAAGTACGCCAGCGAGCCGATGTGGTCCATGTGCCCGTGCGAGATGCACAGGAACTTGCTCGCCAGGATCGCCCGCGGGCAACTCCCCGCGTCGAAGCACACATCCAGTTCCGGGATCGTCACCGTCGTCGCCTCGCCCGCGACGCTCTCGCCGATCACGCGGTACGGCGGAAGGTACAAAAAGCCCAGTGACCCCTCCCGGGGCGGCGGCTTGGGAATCATCGAGAAACCTCCGAGCCAAGGCGGCAGCCCCGGCAGTGGGTGACAAGTCGGTTATCCAACGCCCATCATAGCGGGGACACATGAGACCGCCGTGTATGTCAGAAAGTCGGGTAGTCAAAGAAAAGTCAGGAAATCACAGAGACGAAGAGACGGCGTGCCGGAACATCACGGAGTCCGCCCCGCTTGTGCGAGTTTCCCAACTCGCACGCATTCCGTCATCGAGTCAGAGGTGCCCGAGGTGCGAAACAATTTGGAATTCCGTCGGGAATTCACTTGTTTTTTTTGTGCGGCATACTGCATTCCGGTTGATTCATCCCGTCGTTTCGGGCATACTGGGAGGTGATTCATGTTGTCGAGGTACGTCATGGGGTCGGCGCTGTCTATTTTGGTCTTCGCAAGCGTCGCGGCCACGCAGCCTGCGTTCGTGCAGAATGCCTTCGGGCTTCAACTGATCGGCACGCCCAAAGAATCACCCAAGCGATTCGCACTCTCGGCGGCGGGGTCCACCCGCCCGCCTGAACTCGGTGCTGCGTTCGTCGTCGGGCGCGACTCACCCCCCACCGGCGGCAGCGCCCAAATCAAACTCCAACGCATCGATCACACAGGTTCGACCGGACAGCAAGGAGTACTCGGTTGGAGCCGTCTCCTGCCGACCCAGCCCGGCCAGACCGATGCCGACGGCATCTCGGTCATCACCGATAAGTTCGCCACCAAGGTCTTCGTCACCGGCTGGTACAAATCCGGCACCGGAAAGAACATCATCGTCATGGGATACGACGGCGCGGGCAATACTCTCTGGCCCGCTCCATTTACGTACTCAACACCCGACGTGACCGGCGACGACGTGCCAGTGCAGATCGAATGGAACCAGTTCTCGGGGTTCGGTGGCGACCCGGCACTGAACGCCGTGTACGTCGGCGGCACCGCCGAGGGCGTCGCCACCGGCGCGACGCTCGGAAGGGACATCGTCGTCTTCAAACTCAAAGAAACCGACGGCACGCCTTTCAATGTAAACTGGGCCGCGCCATTTCGCTTTAATGGTGCCGGCAACGGACCCGACACGTTCTCCGAGTTCTCCGTCCAGCACCGCCGCTGCGTCCCCGAAGGCGGCGAACCAAGCGAGTACAACCGCATTTACGTCGGCGGAACCTCGTACCAAGGCGTTATTAATAAAAATGATTACGTGATCATAAGTATCGATGGAACGACCGCGTTGGCGTCAACCCCCACGCTCTACAACTCACCGAACAGCGGCGACGACTACCTGACCTCGCTCGACGCTCTCGCGTTCTATAGCCCGCAGTGTCAGATTGATGGAACCGTCGCCGTAACCGGGTATTCAAACGGCACCAGCCCCGGGGATGGCACCGACGACTTCGTCACCATCGCATATAATCTTGACTCGATGTCCCCCTCGTTCCCCGGCCCGCTGGTGCCCAAATGGGGCGGACCGCTCGGGCCGACACGCGTGTATGACGGAGCCGACTCCAGTACGAGCCAGGGAACCGATCACGCTATCGCCGTCAAACTGAGCACTGGCGCGTTCTACGTCTTCGTCACCGGATCGTCGTGGGGCGGTACGAGCGAGGGGTTCAATGTAGCGACGATCGGGTACGCCGCTGCCGATGGAATCAAAGTATGGGACGGGCCACCTCCATTCTTGCCCGGCGGTGTCGCCCTCTTCAATCATCCGTCAGCGAGCGCCGAAGACCGTGCAATGGATCTGATCGTTGACAAAGCGGACAATATTTACGTCGCCGGATTTTCATACACCGGGTCGAGTAAGGATTATTTCGCTATCTCGTATCTTCCTTTCAACGGACAGCGCCGCTGGCAGGTCTGTACAGGTACTGCGCCGATCCCTACGGCAGACGACTTTGTCACCGTCGGTGGCATCCAAAACGGTTCCGACACCTCAGGCTCGATCAGGGTCAGTCGGTACGGCAGCAACGCGATCGATCACGTCGGCGACGTTTATCTGTACGGCCTCTTCACCAACACTGGCAATCAGTTCACTGTCGTCAAATATCGCCAGTCCGATGACGAGAACGGGTGTCCGACCCCATGAGTACGCACGCCTTCTCTCAAGGCGCATATCATTCCACAAATACTTGGTGTCAACGTGCGTCGCTTATAAGATTGCTTTGCGCAGTGATTGGGCTCCTGTCACGCGGGCAGATATTGGCCCAAGTTATTTTCCTCGACCCGCAAGGCACGAACCCAAATGGCGGTTTCGGAGTACCGGCTGGGCTATATGATACAGACGGCGACGGCTTCGGTGATGTACTTGTTGGCGTATACCAGGAGAACACGGGCAATCCTCCAGTTACTACCGGCGCGGCCTACATCTTCTCCGGTCGAGACGGTAGTGTCTCACGCACGCTCGTCTCTCCTGTACGAACCCCGTTGGGTGATTTCGCGTTCGCAACCGCTGGGCTACGCAATCTGGCGAATCCTTTGCAGGGCGACGCGCTCATCGGTGCCTACGGCGAGCGCCGTGTCTATCGATTCGATGGAGCATCAGGCACGCTCCTCGGCACGCTCGTGCCACTCTCCGGCGCGGGTGGTTTTGGCGCGAGCGTTGCAGTCGCTACCAATCCTACAACAGGCGTCGACGATTTTATTGTCGTCGGAGCACCTCTCGCCAACAGCCAGCGAGGGCGTGTCTACGTCTTCGACACGGCGACCGGTGCCCAGCGCTTTTCGCTCGACTCACCCCAGCCGCAGACCACGTCGGCACTCGGCTTCTACATCACAACCGTCCCAGACCTCAACGACGATACGATCGCCGATATATTGATCGGAGACCCTTCGTTTCGGCATAACCAGCCACCGCCGACCATTACAGGCCAGGCTTACTTATTCTCGGGTGCGGACGGCACACTGATCCGCATCATCCAGTCCCCGTTGCAGCCGCCGCTCTTCTTCGGTTCGAGCGTCGCTGGTATCCCCGACCTCGACGGCGATGGGCTTGGTGACTACGCGATCGGCGCACCGTTCCAAAACTCCCAGGGTACGGAATACGCTGGTGAAGTATACGTATTTTCAGGCCATTCAGGTGCGTTGTTATATACGATACGCACACCACATCCTCCTATCGTTTTGGACAACGATTAGCAGGGAGCGATGATTTAGATGGCGATGGACGAGGCGAGCTGCTCATCGGTGCGCCTTTCGACACGTTGCCCGGCATGCCGTATCAGTCCGGAGCCGTTTATCTCATGTCCGGTCGTACCGGGACGGTGACACGAACATGGGTTTCCCCTACGCCACTTATTCAGTTCAACTCCTGTGGATGCTTCGGGGGCGTCGTGACGGTACCTGATGCCAACGGCGATGGACGTCCCGATGTCGTTGTAAGTTCAAATGATTGCTCAGCTCCCGCCTGCCCCCCCTCTCAAATTGGTCGCATCTACCTCTTCCACTCCTGCGCCGCGGACTTCAACTACGACGGCGTCCACAACTCCCAGGACTTCTTCGACTTCCTCAGCGCCTTCTTCCAGTCCTGGCCCGGGGGGGACTTCAACCGCGACTCCTTCTTCAACTCCCAAGACTTCTTCGACTTCCTCGAAGCCTTCTTCCAAGGCTGCTAGGGAAGGGATCGAGGGACGAGGCATCCAGGGATCCATGCATCCAAACTACGCCGGGGTGCGAGTTGAGAAACTCGTGCTACGGCTTCGAATTCCACAATTTCCCGACTCCCTCACTTCCCTCACACTTCACCCCTGTTCTTTGGGCAGCAGCCTCCCGACCGTACACGGCGTGAAGCCGAACGCCTCCGGCGCGAGCAACTCCTTCAGGTCCGCCACCGTCACGGCGTTGATCCGCGCCAGTTCGTCCTCCAGCGTGCTGTACTGCCCCAAGTACGTCCACTGCCGCCCCAGGCGCTGCATCCGCCCGCTGGGGCGCTCGCCCCCGACTGTGACGCTCGTGACCATCTTGCTGCGGATCTTTGCCAGGTCGTCCTCGACCAGTGTCCCCGCCAGCGAACGCACCTCGCGGAACATCACCTCCTGGATCTCGTCGAGTCGGTCCGGGTCGCCCGACGCGAAGGCCAGGAAGTCCCCGGTCGCGTCGCGCGGGTCATAGGCCGACTGTGCCTCCTCCGCCAGCCCCGTCTCGATCAGCGCCCAGTGCAGACGTGAGTTGTCCGACCCGCCCAGGACTTCGCTCGCCAGGCTCGCGGCATATCGCCGTGGGTCCGACGACGACGGGGCCGGCGCGATGGCGATCACGTACCCCCGGTTCACCTTCTCGTCGCGCTGCTCGAACGCGCGGGCCTTGGGGGCCACACGCCCCAGGTCGCGCGCGGTGTTCGTGCGCTGCCAGTGCCCGCAGTGCCGCCCGACCTGCTCCACGACCGCACCGAAGTCCATCCGGCCCGAGAGCGCGACGACCGTGTTGTCCGCCGAGTATCGGTTCTGGAAGTATTCTCTCATCTGCGCCGCCGTGAGGGCTTGGATCGTCTGGGCCGTCCCCAGCACGCGGTGCCCCAGGGGGTGCGGCGCGTAGTACTCATCCATCGCCTGCTCGTACAACACCCAGAACGGATTGTCCTGGTACATGGCGATCTCTTCAAGGATCACCCCCTTCTCGGTGGCGAAGTCTTCCTCGCGCAGCGCCGGGCGCAGCATGTCCGCGAGAATCTCGACCGCCGCGTCGAGCCGCTCCGGAATCACCTGCGCGTGGAAGCATGTCATCTCGCTCGACGTGTACGCATTGTTCTTAGCACCGATGCGGTCGAAGTCGCGGTTGAGCGCCTCGGCGGTGCGCTTTGCCGTCCCCTTGAACATCATGTGCTCAAGAAAATGGCTTACGCCCATCACGTCGGGGCGCTCGTCGCGCGCGCCGGTCTTGACGAAGTACCCCACCGCCGCACTGTGCGCCGTCGGGTCCACCTCGGCGATGACGGTAAGGCCGTTGGGAAGGGTCGCGTGTTCAAAGGTGACAGCCATGCGCGGAGTCTAGGCGGGCGGCGGGCCGGGCCGAACGTCCGCCCGCCGGGGACGGAATGAAAACAGGATCCGGAGCACCGGCTCCGGATCCTGCTTGGTGTGCGTAGTGATGGCGGGAAAGCGGACGCGACGGGCTCAACCGATCTTCGTCCCGCCGATGCGCATCCCGTAGAACGAGCGCCAGACAAAGAACATTGAGATCAGCAGGAAGACGAACGCGAGGACATGGGCGAACGCAACGCCGTCCATGCCGACCACGTCCTTCATCGCTTTGATGCTGATCGCAAGTTCGACGGCCAGCAGACCGAACAGTGTGCAGAACTTGATGACCGGGTTCATGGCGACCGACGAGGTGTCCTTGAACGGATCACCAACGGTATCGCCGACGACGGTGGCGGCGTGGAGGTCGGAGCCCTTGCCGCGGCCGGAGTTCTTGTAGACGGGGTCGGTCTCGACGATCTTCTTGGCGTTGTCCCACGCGCCGCCGGCGTTGGCCATGAAGATCGCCTGGAACAGCCCGAAGAGCGCGGTGGAGACCAGGAACCCGATGAAGAAGAACGAGTCGTAGAACGCGAACGCGAGCGTCGCAAAGAAGACGCCGAGGAAGATGTTGAACATCCCCTTCTGCGCGTACACCGTGCAGATATCCACGACTTTCTTGGAGTCCTCTACGCTGGCCTTGGTCGCGCCGTCGAGTTTGATGTTCTTCTTGATGAACTCGACGGCGCGGTACGCGCCCGTCGAAACGGCCTGAGTCGATGCGCCCGTGAACCAGTAGATGATGCACCCGCCCGAGATCAGCCCCAGCAGGAACGGCGGGTGCAGCAGCGACATGTTGGCGATCGCCTGCGTGTCTTCGAGGCCGTGCGTGAGGCCAACGATGAGGGCGAAGATCATGGTCGTCGCACCCACAACGGCGGTCCCGATCAGCACCGGCTTCGCCGTCGCTTTGAAGGTGTTCCCCGCGCCGTCGTTCTCTTCGAGGAACTCCTTGCCCTTCTCGAAGTCGGGCGTGAAGCCGAAGTCCTTCTGCACCTCGGCCTTGATCCCCGGGATCGTCTCGATCGTCGAGAGTTCAAACACCGACTGCGCGTTGTCCGTGACCGGGCCGTAACTATCAACGGCGATCGTTACCGGCCCCATGCCCAGGAACCCGAACGCGACCAGGCCGAAGGCGAACACCGCGGGCGCGACCATCAGGTCGCCCAGCAACTGCCCCGACCCGGTGGCGATGAGCGTGATGTAGTACGCGATCCCCATCAGCACCATGATCGCCATGCCCAGCCAGTACGCCGAGAAGTTACCCGCTACGAGGCCCGAAAGAATGTTGAGCGACGCGCCGCCCTGTTCGGACGAAGTGACGACTTCCTTCACATGTTTGCTGTGCGTGCTGGTGAAGATCTTGACCATCTCGGGGATGAGCGCCCCGGCGAGGGTGCCGCAGGTGATGATCGCCGAGAGTTTCCACCACAGCGAGGTATCGCCGTTGATGTTCGGGATCAGCATGTAACTCGCGACAAAGGTGAGCACCATCGACACGGCGGAGGTGATGAACACCAGCGACGTCAACGGGGTCTCGAAGTTGAACTTGTTGGCGTTGCCGAACTTGGCCTTCGCCCACGCGTTGTTCACGAAGTACGACGCCGCCGACGCGACCACCATGATGATGCGCATCATGAAGATCCAGACGAGCAGTTGGACCTGCACCGCGCCGGCGGCGGAAGCCGCCGCGGCGGTCTGTTCCGCGGTTGCGCCCGCGACGGTCACGCCGCTGGGCAGGTACAGACTCGGGAAAATCGCCAGCATGATGAACGAGATGAGCGCCACACCCGTCACGCCGTAGGTCTCGAACCCGTCCGCCGACGGCCCGACCGAGTCGCCGGCGTTATCGCCCACGCAGTCGGCGATCACGCCGGGGTTCCGCGCATCGTCTTCCTTGATCTTGAAGACGATCTTCATCAGGTCCGAGCCGATATCGGCGATCTTGGTGAAGATGCCACCGGCGATACGCAGAGCCGCCGCGCCCAGCGATTCACCAATCGCAAACCCGATGAAGCACTTGCCCGCAAGTTCTGAGGGCAGGAACAGCAGGAGGATGAGCATGATCAGCAGTTCGACCGAGATCAGCGCCATGCCGATCGACATGCCGGCTTTCAGCGGGATGTCGTGACAGGGCCAAGGCTTCCCACGCGTCGCCGCAAAGGCGGCGCGGCTATTCGCAAAGGTATTGACGCGGATGCCGAACCACGCCACGCCGTACGAACCCGCGATCCCGATCAGCGAAAACAGCAGGATCATCGCCATGTCGGAATACGTGACTTTGACCAGGAGCAGAAAGTATGCCGTCATCGCGGCCGCGACGAACGCCCACAGGATCATCAGGAACTTGCCTTGCCGGAAGAGATACGCCTTGCATGTGGTGTAGATCAGTTCCGAGATTTCAAGCATGGACTTGTGGACGGGCATCTTCTTGAGGCTGCTGTAGATCATCAGCCCGAACACCAGCCCGAGCGCACTCACCACCAGCCCGCTCAGCAGCAGCGTGTGCCCACTGAACCCGCCCAAGAACTTGGTATCGATGGTCTTGCCCGTCAGATCGGGCATGACAATATTGACTTCGCCACCGGGTTTGTGCCCGCCCGGCTCTGCGGCCAACGATGCCGCCGGGAACGCGAGCATCAGCATCGCACCAAGTGCAATGAGCAGCGCGCTCCAAGACGAGAGAATCGATTTGCGATCCGACTTCAGACCAACGGTCCGTTGAAGATCCATCTTCAGTCCCTTACTCAAAGATCCACGCTCGGGTCGTGATTGCCAATCTCTCGCGTGCTCACTCGAACACGCCCCGGCCCCTTCCGCCCGCTCTTCCCACCGCCCAATATCTGCCCCCCTCGCCACTCCGCTTGGTGTGCCGACCGCAACCTTCGTCGGCGAAAATCATCAAGCGGCATGATAACAAATAATCATCCGACGCACACTAGCACTACCGAGAACCGCATGACGTGCCGGGTGAATCTCCCCGAAACGCTTCAAATAACACGCCGCGCGGGTGATGAGCGAAGAAGTTGGTTTCTTGGGCTGCACCGTGGTAACCACACGACGTGCCGGGTGTCGTTCTATACCACAAACAGTTGTCGGATCAGGAGTTATCTTCGATCGGACGGTGAACGACGCAGCACCGGGCAGAAACTGCCCGGCTGCACATGTCGCCTCCGAAGCCGAAGGATCAATCCCGACGACCACCGCCGCCGCCGCCACCGAACGAGCGTTCGGGGCCGCCGCTACAGCCACGACCACCGCCGCCG
>JBGSIF010000276.1:0-5502 GCA_041742635.1 Phycisphaerales bacterium | reverse complement strand
GACCGACCCGCGATGGACCACGCTCGCGGACTCGTCGGCCCAACCGGGGACGCGCGAGCGGGTCATCGTGGCGGACCCGACGTTGCCGCCCGAGGAAGTGGCAGACGATCATCCGGAGCGGTGCTTGATCGACCGGATTTCGGTCGAGGCCGTTCGGATAGCGGTTGATGAAATCATGCAAGTGGGGGTGTGAGACGATCGTTGTACGGGGGGGAGGGGGGCGGGCGTCTCCCATTCGATGCAGTCGCGGTGAATCTACGCCCCGTATTCGTTTGATTCAGAAATGAACCCAGCGTCCAGCCGATCAGTAGAGAAGGAAGTAGGGCGGTTTGCAGCCCCGCGGTTCTCGGTCCCTACAGTGGCATCGGATGGGCGAGATAGAGGAGTAGGTCTATGTGCGGTATTGTCGCTTACACGGGTACAAAGAACTGCCAGAACCTGCTGCTGGAAGGGCTTAAGCGTCTTGAATACCGCGGATACGACTCCGCCGGGATCGCAACGATCGAGGATGGGAAGATCCGCGTCGTCAAGACGATCGGACGCGTCGCCAATCTCGAAGACAAACTCGAAACCGTCGGCGGCGTTCGCGGGAATATCGGCATGTGCCACACCCGTTGGGCTACCCATGGCGGCGTCACCGATCCCAATGCCCACCCGCACACGGACGACAAGTCCGGCATCTGCCTGATCCACAACGGGATCATCGAAAACTATGCCGTGCTCAAGACGTACTTGGAGGACAAGGGGCACAAGTTCACGAGCGACACCGACACCGAAGTGCTGGCGATGCTGATCGGTGAGTTGTACGACGGGGATCTGGAGGCGGCGGTGCAAGCCGCGCTGCGCGAAGTGACCGGTGCATACGGCATCGTTGTCATGTGCGAGAAAGAGCCGGATACATTGATCGCCGCCCGGAAAGGCTCGCCACTCATGGTCGGCGTGGGCGACGGGGAGTTCATCGTCGCGTCGGATGGGGCCGCGATTATCTCGCACACCTCGCAGGCGTTCACGCTGGAGGATTATCAGGTTGTGAAATGCACGCCGGCGGGGTTCCGCACCAGCACGATTCATAACGTGCCGGTGAACCCGAAGGTCCAGCAACTGGAACTGGAACTCGAAGAGATCGAACTCGGGACGTACACCCATTTCATGCAGAAGGAAATCTTCGAGCAGCCCAAGGCGCTGTCGAACACGTTCCGCGGGCGGATCGATACGCGGGATGGACGTGTGGTGCTCGGCGGGGTCTCGAACTTCGCCAAGGAACTCACCAAAGCCAAGCGCGTGATTCTGCTCGGGCAAGGTACCGCTCTGCACGCGGCGATGATCGGTGAATATATGTTGGAGGATCTGGCGAAAATCAGCGCGGTGGCGGAGTACGCCAGCGAGTTCCGCTACCGCAATCCCATTATCGAGGACGACACGGTGGCGATCGCGGTGAGCCAATCGGGCGAGACGGCCGATACGCTCGCGGCGCTGCTGGAGGCGAAGGAGCGAGGGGCGCTGGCGCTGGGTGTTATTAATGTCGTCGGGTCAACGATGGCGCGCGAAACCAACGCGGGCGTGTACCTGCGCGTGGGGCCGGAGATCGGCGTGGCGTCGACCAAGGCGTTCGTGGGGCAGGTCGCGGTGCTGACGCTGATCTGTTTGTATCTGGCGCGGAAACGGATGATGTCCGCCGATCAATGTGCCGAACTGCTCAAGGCTCTCGAAACCGTCCCGGAAAAAATCGAGAAAATCCTCGAGCAGGACAAGGTCATCAAGAAGGTCACGGAGAAGTACATCGAGCGGGAGAACTGGCTCTTCCTCGGGCGTGGGTATAACTATCCGACCGCGCTCGAAGGTGCGCTTAAACTTAAAGAAATCTCGTATATCCACGCGGAAGGGATGCCCGCGGCGGAGATGAAGCACGGGCCGATCGCTCTTATTAATGAAGGGATGCCCGCGGTGTTCATCGCCAACAAAGGGCGGCAGTACGAGAAGGTGATGAGCAACATCTCCGAGGTCAAGGCGCGCGGCGGGCACGTCATCGCCGTCGCCACCGAAGGCGACACGCAGATCGCCAAGCACGTTCACGATGTGCTGTACGTTCCCGATATCCCCGAGCCGCTCAGCC
Organism: Phycisphaerales bacterium; assembly: GCA_041742635.1. GTDB lineage: Bacteria > Planctomycetota > Phycisphaerae > Phycisphaerales > UBA1924 > JTS-AC122. Next base: position 3,389 of record JBGSIF010000276.1, on the reverse strand, counting down.
CGATGCTGACGGTGATCCCCCTGCAACTCATGGCGTACCACGCGGCGGTCCTGCGCGGGCACGACGTGGACAAGCCGCGGAACCTGGCCAAGAGCGTGACGGTGGAGTGAGAGTCCGGTGACGCTTTACCAAGACAGCGGCCTGAACAACAATTTCTCACATGATCAACGCCATTCCAGAGAACGTCTTTTCTGCGATCCCCGAGTTTTGTCATCGGTGGAAGATATCAGAGTTTGCGCTATTCGGTTCAGTCCTTCGTCCTGACTTTGGCCGGACCAGCGACGTTGATATCTTGGTGACCTTTGAACCGGTGGCCTTCTGGGGCATCGACGAGTGGATCCAGATGCGGGACGAACTGGAATCTCTGTTTGGGCGTCGGGTTGATCTGGTGAGCCGGGCTTCGTTGCGAAACCCGTTTCGGCGTCACGAGATTCTGAAAACCCGTCGGGTGGTGCATGCCGCGTGAAAGCAAGGCCGATGTGGCGTACTTGCGCGACATGCTCGGCGCGTGCCGAGAAGTCGTTGAGTTCGCTCGCGGGCGATCGTGGAGCGAGTACCAATCGAACACCATGCTGCGCCGTTCGATCGAACGCTCGATCGAAATCGTGGATGAGGCGGCCCGAGGCGTGTCGAGCGAATGTCAGGCAAGTCACCCAGCGATTCCCTGGGACCGGATCATTCCCTCGCGGCACCGGCTGGCGCACGAATACGACCGGATCGATGACTCGATTGTGTGGTCGATCGCGACAAGACATATCCCGGCGCTTCTGGCCGATCTCGAGTCCATCCTGCCGCCGGACCCGATTGATTAGCCCGCGCCGTACTGGTCAGATTCCGGCTTCGCGTCAACATCCCGCGAAGAACGCGGCGAGGAAATCGATGAAGTCTTGGGAGGTGACGAGGCCGTCGCGGCTAACGTCGGCGGCGGCCGGTCATTCCCCACGGGCGATCGTGCGCAGCGGCGGCAACTCCAGCACAAACCCCGCGATCGCCGTACACGCCAGGGTGTCGCCCCGCACGGGCGTCTCCGCCCAGTTGCTACCGCTGGGCGTCCAGCATCGGATGCTCGCGTCGTCGGGATCGATCACCCAGTATTCCTGAGCGCCGAAGCGTTCGTAGTCGCCGCGCTTGGTCACGAGGTCGTATGGCTTGGTCGAAGGGGAAAGCACCTCGATGACCAGGTCTGGGGGCAAGTCGAGCCGCGCGATTTTCCCGGCGGGCAGCCGATCGGATCGGTACACCACGATGTCGGGGCGGTACACGAGGCCCGATGAGAGCCGGACATCGGTTTCAGCGAAAATCCGGATCGATTTGGTTCGCTTATTGAAATCTCGAACCTGTCCCAAAACTTCGAGTGCGATCTCACTGTGCGGCGGCGTCGGGCTTGGTGACATAAAAACAACCCCATCGATGAGTTCGTACCGCTCCGCCGTTTCCCCTATCGCGAGGTACTCCTCAGCGGTCATCCTCAGACCCGCAAGCCCCGTTCCCACCGGCCATGTCAGCGCCGCAGACATGTTCAAAGTCTATCGTGTCTTTGAAGAAATGCAACTTCATGGTACCGTCACGCCAGCGTTCCGAACGGGCGCGGCGGTGGATTTCAGGCTTGTCATCACACGCTTCACGTGATCGCGCATCGCACGAGCGATTCACCACCCAGTCCAAACCGCTCAGCCGCACCCGGTGAAGAAGGCGGCGAGGAAGTCGAAGAAGTCTTGGGAGTTGGTGGTGCCGTCACGGTTGAAGTCGGCGGGACAACCTGGCGTAAAGAAGCACGTAAGGAAGTCAAAGACATCCTGAGAGTTGATGAAGTTGTCGCAGTTGTAATCGGCGATACAGACCGTCAGGGTCGCTTCATTGCTCGTGGACCGACCGCAGTCGTTGGAGACGACGCACCGGAACGCCGTGCCACTTGGAGCAAAGCGGTCGTTCGCGCGGTCGACGTGCAGCGATGGCGTTGCTGACCCTGTGATGGCACCGACGCCGGGCACAGGGCCATCCACCAATGGCGTCCACGACTGCATCCCGGCGGGCCGAACCTGCCATTCATAGGTGCCCGTGCCAACGCTTGATGAAACATTGAACGTTGCAGCCCCATTTGGACATGCCAACATGGATGCTGGCCCGTCGAGCGTAAACATGCCGCCGAAGCGGAGGTCGTCAACGACCGCCGAACCGCCGATGTTGTCGACTCGAACTGCCATCCAATGGGCTGTGTAACCCTCGCTCGATGGAGTCTGCCCGAGTGGGCGGTTCACGATGGTCCCATCTGTTGTGAACATGGTTTGCCCCATGCTCAGGTTTCGGTACTCAAGCGTGGCACGGCCGCCGACTTGGCTGAAGTCAATCGAGATTCGGATTTCATACCAGTCTCCGAGAGTGAGCGAATCACCTCGGTAGTTGACCCCGGAACCATTTGCGCCAGAAAACAAAAACGTGTGACCAATCGGCGCCCCGTTGTTCCGCACAAGGCCAAAACCGATAACTGCCCGGGTATTCGGCGGAGGAGCCGGGTCGAACCAGAGAGATGCAACCCCAACGAGATTGCCGCTATTCGAGACCGCCCTCGTGCGCAGACTCCAGAGGATCGGCTGGCTCGTGGCAAAGTACGTGAACGGGCGTGACAACGCACGTTGTGAGCCTTGTGCCGCACCAGAGGAGAACGCACTCACCGCCGTGGTGCCGTCGAAACCAGTACCTGATTGCGCGTTCGGCGAAATCACGCCGTCAGTGGGCATCGTCCAACCGTCTTGCCCCCACAGCGGTCCTGAAGACAACGAGTTGAAGTCGTAGACAAAGGTTGAACACTGCGCTGAACACATTGTCGATGTGCCAAGCAAAGCCGCGATGAACATCCAGACGAATGAAAGGTTCGGCCGGGAGATGATCTTGATGTTGTCGAGGTGGACCCTTTCAGGGTCCGGGAGGGGCGCTGGGTGGGCGGTTCCGGGGGTGTCGCTTCGCTCCACGCCCCGGCTACTTTCTGCCAGCCCTTCGGGCTGAAGATTGGCGCGATCGGCGGGGGTGGTTGCACGAGCGATGCCGTGGTTAGCGGGCGACGCCGCAACCACGCCGTTTACAATTCCGTCCGAGTGCCGAGTGCCGAAGTGATGAACCCATGGCGAAGCCTCCCGCGTGCGTTTCCCCAACCGCCGGCTGCCCGAACGGACCGATCTCCGCCGATCGTTCGACCCAACATACCACAAGTTATGGGGCGTGTCAAGTGAGTGTGCAGAGGGTGGCGTGCTTGCTGTCCTGAAAAATACGAGTTGGGCTCACGCGGCGGGGGTCAGTTGAACGTTGAAGCCGAGGGATTCGAGCCGTTTGACGATCGACTTGACGGCCCGGTCGGGTTTGAGTTGGTCGAAGAAGCCGGCGCCGAGTTCCTT
>JBGSIF010000275.1:0-22445 GCA_041742635.1 Phycisphaerales bacterium | reverse complement strand
CGGCATCGGCATCATCGGCACACGCACGCCGCGCACTCGCATCACCGCGATGATGCCGAAACCGATCATCATCGCACCAGCGATCATCGCCGCGGCGCGCTGCAGCCCGACGTAGTCGCCACCGAGGTCCACAACTGACCCGATCATGCCCGCAATCGCACCGAGCGTGACATAGGTCAACAGCCGGCCACCGTTATACGCGGCCTGCAACATTGATTTGCTCGTGCCGCGCCGCGGTATCACCGCGCCATCGACGGTCGGCAACACAAGTGAACCCGTGACCGCGAACGCAAGGAACCCGCCGCACATCCCCGCGCAGTGCAGGCTGCCCATCAGGCTTGCAAGCAGAACCGTAGCGATGAGCGCACTCATGGCGTACTCCCCGCTCCCATCGCGCCGATGAGCAGCGACCTCTCCAGTACAAACACCTCGCCGTCACGTCGGGCTTGGAGCCGTACCTGCCACACACCGGTGCGTTCGATCGGCGCGAGCGCGACGTACTCGCCCCCGCCGATCGCGTGAAACTCAATCCCGAATCGCTCGCTCGACCTGGCATGGTGGAACATCTCGCCGCTCAGCGCAGCATTCTCGATCGGTGCCGACTCACCGTCGCAAAGCACGATCGATAGTTTCGGCATCGAACCAGCAACCGCGTCGTCGGCACCCCGCACCCGCAGCCGGGCTTTCCACCCCAGTCGGTCGCTCGCTTGCTGAGCCGCTGCACGCTCATCCCATCGCATCGCCTTGTCGTAATACCCCGGCTCGATTGCAAACGAGCGATCGCTCGTCGCGGCGTACATCGTGATCCCCACGATCACAACGTTCATCCCCAACAGCGCAAAGATCATCCCAGGCCACAGCCCGACCCGCTCCTTCGTCTCGCCCGAGCCATCGTACTCGCGCGTTGGATCAACGTGATCGGAGTGCTTTCCAGCACGTACCCGGCAGAGACTCCCCGGCACATCGTTCGTGTGCGAATGCCCATTGTTCTGCGGACTCATCGCAAACCCTCCTGTTCGTGCGCCTCGTCGTCCTCTTGTTCGTTGGGGTGAAGGTGCCGCTCCGTCGGGCGACGGTTCGAGCCCGGTCCCATCATGCGGTAGCGGATCGGCTTCTCGAACTCGCCATCGTCTCGCACGATCACGCTGACATCGAGCGTGCCGCGCTTGAACAACTCGATCGGCGCGATGAGCATCGCGTTGACGGTGCGCACTTCGCCGGTTCTCAGTGTCAGCGATTCATCCTGCGACACGAGCCGGACCACACGCGCCGCCGTCAGATCACGCTCATCCAGTGCGGCTGCGAACCGGTACGTCCTTTTCGTGTCGCTCCGGTTGACGATTTTAATGCGAACGGGGTTTTCGATCTGTCCGCCGACAAGTTCGGTAAACGGCGCGCCCAGCCCGCGCAGCAGCGTTACATCCGCAGGCTCACGCGATAGCAGCGCGATCAGGAACGCAATGAGCACGACCGCCAGCACGACGGGGTAGATAATCACCCGCGGGCGAACAAGACGCGGCTTTTCGCCGCTGACCGCCGCAGTAGAACTGTACCGGATCAATCCCTTGGCCCGCCCGAGTTTGCTCATCACCGAATCGCACGCGTCGATGCACTGCGCACACCCGATGCACTCCATCTGCAAGCCATTGCGGATATCGATCCCCGTCGGGCACGTCGTCACGCAGAGATGACAATCAACGCAGTCGCCGGTCGAATCCATCGCCGCCTCGACGATCGGAAGACTGATATCGCCCGCTCCCTTCTTCGCCGCTTTCCTCTTGCCCCGCGGCTCTCCACGCTTGCGGTCATACGTCACGGTCATCGACTGCCGATCGAGCATCACGCTCTGAAACCGGCCGTACGGGCACGCGACGATGCACATCTGTTCACGGAAGAATGCAAAGTCGAACATCATCGCCGCCGTCACAAACGCAACGATGAAAAATCCCTCTGGATGCTCGGCGGGCGAGCGCCGCACCCACATCCACAGCCTCTCCACGCCCACGAAGTACGCCAAGAACGTGTGTGCGAGCACGAGCGACACAATCAGGTACGCTACGTATTTCAACGGTGCTCCCACCCCGGACTTCTGGAACCAACCCTTCTTCGCACGCCCGGGCGCCCCTTCAAAGAACCGCTCAATCGGCCTATACACGAACTCCATATACACCGTCTGCGGACATCCCCAGCCGCACCAGACCCGCCCGAAGAGCGCGGTCACCAAAAACACCGTGAGAAATATCCCCACCATCAGCAGAGCGAGCAGCAACGTATCCGTCGGCAAAAACGTCACACCGAAGAACGTGAAACGCCTCGCCGGGACGTCCAACAAAATCACCGGCTTGCCATACATCTTCACATACGGCAGCAACGTGAAGATCGCGATCAGCCCGTACCCCACCGCGCGCCTTGACATCAGGAAGCGGCCCGGCGACACCTTCGGCTTCAGCCATCGTCGCCGACCGTCCTTGTGCAGCGTCGATAGCCCGCCATCGGCCAGGTCGGGCATGACCGGGTCGGCGTTCGCCGCGCCCGACGACTGATCGGACGCGCCGGTTTGTTTGGAGATGTCGGTGGTCTCGGTCGTCATGGTGGTACTGCTCTCCAGAGCAGTTCTTCGTGTAGCGCCGCTGATTGGCACCTTTGACACGTCAGTGTTTTCTAATCTCGATGTTCGGTGAACCGTCCAAGACACTGACTTCCCCAAAGCACAAGTCAGTGGCATGGGTTACTTCTTCGGAGCCTCCGGCCACGCCGGGATCTCCACTCCCTCCGCCCCTTTCCCCGCCAACGGCGTGGTCCCTCGCAGTTTCGCCGCATATGCCGCCATGATGATGCGTTCGTTCTGCGACAATCGGTTTTCCCACGCGGGCATCGCGCCGTTGTTGGCGCCCTTGGTAATCACGCTGAGCACATCGCCGAACACCTTCACGTTCTTGTACGAGTTGTCCGTGAGGTTCACGCCGTTGATCCCACCCCCGTCCTTCGCGTGGCACGCCGCACAGTTGGACTGAAAGATCCCGTCGGCGACCAACATCATCGTCTCGTCGCTCATCATCTGCAGCACGGTGGCCTCGTCGGGCTTCAGTTCCCCATACGCTCCGAACACTTTCTTGAAGTACGCGGCCTGCTTCCCTCTCCACGCTTCCTGCACCGAGTACGCCAGTGGGCTGTACTCCCAGAACACGTAGTACACCACGCTGAAGATCACCGTCGATAGAAAGATCATGTGCCACCACCCCGGCGTCGGGTTGTCGTACTCCCGGATCCCGTCGTACTCGTGGTCCATCAGTTTGTCAAAGTCAGTAGGCATGGCTTCCTCGGGTATCCCATCTCTTGGGTAGTCCCACTCTCCGAGTGGGGTCTCTGGGTAGCCCGCCACTCCGTGGCGGGCTTGTGGGTGGCCCGACGGTCCCCGTCGGCCTTCCTTCACTGCCCGATCGCACGCGCGATCGGCTCGTTGTGTGCGAGTTGGAAACTCACACGACGGCGTCAGTCCTCTTCCAATGGCAGCCGGGCCGCCGCGGCCATCTCGCCTTTCCCCCGCTTCGACCACGTTCGCATGACGATCCCCACAAACACGATCAAAAACAACCCCAACGCCACCTGCGGGTACGCCGACAACTTCATCGAACTCATCACGTCCGTCAGGCTCATGGCGTCGCTCCTTTCTTCGCTTCGCCCTCGGCGGGTGCGCTCTTGGCCTCCAGATTGCCACCCGGGATGAACTCGGCCATCGGGTCCCACTCCGCCGCCTGCCCGATATCGCTCCCGAGGCGCTGCAAGTACGCCACCAGCGCGATCACCTTCTTATCCTCCATCCCTTCGTACCCGCCTTGCTTGACGAGTTCATCACCGATCTTCTTGGCTTGCCGGCGGGCCATCTCTCCCGCGTTGCCTTCCAGCACCGCCTTGCCATACGGCACCCCCAGCATCGCCATCGCATCTACGCGCGCCTGGATCTCCTCGAAGTTCAACTTCGACTCCAGAAGGTGTGCATACGCCGGCATGATCGACTGCGAGATGAGTTGCCGAGGGTTCTCGAAGTGGCGCACATGCCAGTCGTGGCTCTGCTTCCCGCCTTCGCGCCCCAGGTCCGGCCCGATGCGGCGCGAGCCCCACTGGAACGGATGGTCGTAGATGTACTCGCCCGCCTTGCCGTATTCGCCGTAGCGCTGCGTCTCGGCCCAGATCGGACGCACCATCTGCGAGTGGCAGTTGTAGCACCCTTCGCTGACATAAATGTCGCGCCCCGCGAGTTCCAGCGGCGTGTACGGCTTCACGCTCGCGATCGTCGGCACATTGCTCTTGATGAGGAACGTCGGGATGATCTCGAACAGAGACGCCACCGCGACCGCCACGATCACCCACGCCGTGAACTTCACCGGCAGCCGCTCCCAGCGCCGGTGCCACCACCCGTTCAAGAACACCTCCCCTTTCTTGGCGAACTCAATATTCGACGTGAGTTTCGACGCCGGGTACGGCGCGTCCTGATACCCCCGGCTCAGCGCGGGGGCTTGATGGACGGGCTCGTCGTACTTCGCCGGCCTCGTCCGCCACGTCATCACAAAGTTCATCGCCCCCAGCAGCACCCCGCCGATATACAGCGTCCCGCCGATGATGCGGATCCAATAAAACGGCATCAGCCGCGTCACTGTCTCCACAAAGTCCGGATACGCCAGCCGCCCCGATTGGTCGAACGCCCGCCACATCAGCCCCTGCGTGACACCCGCCCAGTAGATCGGGATGATGTACATGAGGATGCCCAGCGTGCCCAGCCAGAAGTGCCACTCGGACATCTTCTTGCTCCAGAGTGTGGTCTGGAACAGCCGCGGCAGGAGCCAGTACATCATGCCGAAGGCGAGGAACCCGTTCCACCCCAGCGCGCCCGCGTGAACGTGCGCGATCGTCCAGTCCGTGTAGTGTGAGAGCGCGTTGACGCTCTTGACGCTGAGCATCGGCCCCTCGAAGGTGGACATCATGTAAAACGTCACGCCCGTCACGAAGAACTTGAGGATCGGATCATCCCGCAACTTGTGCCACGCCCCCCGCAGCGTCAAAAGCCCGTTGATCCCCCCGCCCCACGACGGCATCCACAGCATCACGCTGAAGATCATCCCCAGCGAACTCGCCCACGTCGGAAGCGCCGTGTAGTGCAGGTGATGCGGCCCCGCCCAGATGTACATGAACACCAGGCTCCAGAAGTGGATGATCGACAGCCGGTACGAGTACACCGGGCGCTCCGCGGCCTTGGGCATGAAGTAGTACATCATGCCCAGGAACGGCGTCGTCAGGAAAAATGCCACCGCGTTGTGCCCGTACCACCACTGCATAAACGCGTCCTGCACGCCGGCGTAGACCGTGTAACTCTCGAGCACCGTTGCCTTGCTCGGCATCCGCCCCGTCGTCAGCAGTTCCGCCAGCCCGATCGGGATCCACACGTTGTTGAACACATGCAGGATCGTCACCGTCACGATCGTCGCGATGTAGAACCACAGCGCCACATATATGTGCCGCTCGCGCCGCTTCACGAGCGTCATGAAGAAGTTGGTCCCGAAGAACCCGAGCCAGACGACCGCGATCATCAGGTCGATCGGCCAGATGAGTTCGGCGTACTCCTTCCCTTGAGTGAACCCAAGCGGCAGCGTGAGAGCCGCGCACACGATGATGAGTTGCCACCCCCAGAAGTGGAGGTTGCTGAGCGTGTCGCTCCACATCCGCGCCTTGCACAGCCGCTGCGTGCTGTAGTAAACGCCCGCGAAAATCGCGTTCCCGGCGAATGCGAAGATCACCGCGTTGGTGTGCAGCGGCCTCAGCCGACCGAACGACGTGAACTCGATCCCCAGATTCGCCGCCGGGAACGCCAGTTGCACCGCGATCAACAACCCGACGATCATCCCCACGATCCCCCACACCACCATCATCAGCAGAAACTTGCGGACCACCGCGTCGTTGTACACATACGACTCCATCCGCCCGGAGTGGTGTCCAAGTGTGTGCCGCGGCGTGGCGTCTACACCCGCCTCGCCCGTCGCTCTCTCGCGTCGTTCGCCCTCGAAGTTCGTTCCGGTGCCATCCGTCTGCATACCGAACACTCCTCTATCAAAAACACAAGACAAAACAGTCCTGTTTTTATTTAAGACTAAAAGGTCGTTTAGTCAATGATTTTTCGGTTATTTATTTGCTATGTTGATCTTTTTATCGATAATATCTCCGAGATCTCATCTACGGTGCTCAAAACCGTGACCTGAACGCCAATATAGTATTTTGTTAGCAATAAGGTCCGCACATGCTCAGTCAGGCCGTCGGCTACGCCGCCAGTGCGCTTGGATACATCGCTGCCGCTCCTCCCACCGGCGCGAAATCTATCCTAGTTAAAGACATCGCAGAAGCGTGCGCCATCCCGGCCCCCTATCTTGCCAAAATTATCCATTCCCTCTCCAAATCCGGGATCGTCATCACCCAACGCGGCATCGGTGGCGGCGTCAGCCTCGCCAAGCCACCCCATCACCTCACGTTATGGGATCTCTGCCACGCCATGAACGACCCCATCATCCACGCCCGTTGTATGCTCGGTACTGCTGAATGCTCCGACGAACGAGCCTGCCCCGCCCACGCTTTCTGGAAACAACACCGCACCCAGCACGTCGAGTTCCTAAAACAGACGACGATCGCCGACATCGCGGCGTTTGAAATCCGCCGAGGCGGGACCAAAGCGTCCGAATAAGGACAAGGCGTGAGTGTGTATCACTTTGTCGCGTTTAATCAGGATTACGTGGTAAACTCGTGAGAGTGAGGCCCGATCGTCACCATGTGTGAAGCGACAGAGTGAGGAGCACGCCGATGTGTCCAAGTCCAACGGTTCGTTTCGCCGCCCGGGACGCCATTCACGGACGCATGTTTATCCTGTTGATGGTGTTCTTATCGTGGCTTACGTTCACGACTCAAACCGCTTTGGCGCAGCCGGTCACGTGGACGTTTCGCCCCTCGGGCCAACCCGGGGTGCGGTCAAACTCCGCGATGGCATACGACTCCGCGCGCGGCGTCACCGTCCTCTTCGGTGGGGGAGCGAGCGTACTCAACGGCGATACGTGGGAGTGGGACGGTTCAGTCTGGTCCCTGCGCGCGACGACCGGACCGGTGCCGCGCCGGGGGCACGCCATGGCCTACGACTCCGCTCGCGGCGTCACCGTCCTCTTCGGCGGAACCGGCTCCGCCAACCACGCCGACACGTGGGAGTGGAACGGCAACACCTGGACGCAGCGTCAGGTCAGCGGGCCGGACGCACGATCCTACATGTCCATGGCCTACGACTCCGCGCGCGGAGTCACCGTGCTCTTCGCGGGTCGCGACAGCGGCGGGCAACTCGATCGAGAAACCTGGGAGTGGAACGGGAGCATCTGGAGCCTGCGGAGCAACACCGGACCTTCGGCTCGAAACGGGCACGCGATGGTCTACGACTCCGCTCGCGGTGTCAGCGTGCTCTTCGGCGGGTTCGACGGGGCACTCGTCGGCGACACCTGGGAATGGAACGGGTCCACCTGGACGCAGCGTCCGGCCTCGGGTCCGTCCCCACGCATCGCCCCGATGGCCTACGACTCGGCACGAGGAATCACCGTGCTCTTCGGCGGTGATTCCATTCTTCCCTTCGGCAACGCCGAGACCTGGGAGTGGAACGGCACCGCCTGGACTCAGCAGGTCGTACCCGGTCCGGGGACGAGGAAGTACCACGTCATGGCGTACGACTCGGGGCGCGGCGTCACCTTGACCTACGGCGGGGACACCGGGTTCGCCTACTACATCGATACCTGGGAACTGTGCCCCGACGCCATCACCTCCCAGCCGCTGGGCATCTCAATATGCCCGGGAACCAACGTGAGTTTTTCAGTCACCGCCGTATCTCCCGGCGGCACCCTCACATACCAGTGGCAGAAGAAGAACCCCAACTTCGTCAACGTCTACAACGACATCTTCAACGGCCCGACCGGTAACGGCGGCACCTACAGCGGCACGCAGTCCGCCACGCTCACCATCTCCGGAATCACGGTCAACGACGCCAGCGAGTACCGCTGCATCGTCACCGGTCGCTGCCTGTCCATGACGAGCGACAACGCGCTCCTCGATGTGGTGCCCCCGATCACGATCCTGTTCGAGCCCGCGTCGCAGACCGCTTGCTTCGCCGGCAACGCCTCGATGAGCGTCACCACCTCGCCCCCCGGCGCGCCCTTTGCCTACCAGTGGCAGAAACGCAACCCGATCTTCTTCAACGTCTACAACGATCTCTTCGACGGACCTACTGGCAACGGCGGCTCCATCAGCGGCGCTCAGACGCCCACTCTCAACTTCGCCGGCGTCTTCCCCAACGATTACGGTGACTACCGCTGTGTGATCACCAGCGCGTGCCAATCGGCGATCAGCAACGATGCCTCCCTTACGGAAACCCCCGCTCCCGCGGTCATCTCCGGCCCAGATGTCGCCTCCGGCTGCAACGGCGGCACCGGCACCATCTCGATCTCCGCGGATCCCCCCGGCAGCACCTACCAATGGCAACGCTACGTCGGGCCGTGCATCCTCTGCTACGTGGACGTGTTCGACGGCCCCACCGGTAGCGGCGGCATCCTTTCTGGTTCTCAGTCACCGACACTCACTATCACAGATCTCAACCTCTTCGAGACCTACCCCCAATACCGCTGCATCGTCACCGGCCCGTGCCCCAACACACAGCCGGCGGCGAGCGCGGATGCGTTCTTCTCGATCACGTTTCCACCGCTCGCCGCCGCGCCGCAGGCTCCCGAAGTCTGCCCCGGCGGGACCGTCTCCATCAGCATGAACACGTCCAATGTCACCAGTTTTCTGTGGGAGTATTACAGCAGCCCACTGAGTATCTGGGTCGCCATCGGCGACGGCCCGCTCAACGACTTCCCCGCCGGCTTCTCGTGCGCGGTCTCCGGCTCATCGACCGACACCATCACGCTCTCAAACACGTTCCTCGGCTCCCCGCTCCCGATCCGCTTCAGCGGCGGCAACATCTGCCAGATCATGGCACCGATCCAGACGACCTTGGATTACGCCGGCGCACCAACGATTACTTCCCAACCCCAAACCACCAACTACTGCCACGGCCAACCCTCCTCCTTCACCGTCGGTGCCAGTTCCCAGTTGCCACTCACCTACCAGTGGCAACTCTACCACACCGGCCTCCTGCAGTGGATCAATCTAATCGACGGGTTCTACGTCGGCGGCAACACCGGACTCTCCGGCACGATCGCGGGCGCGCTCACGCCGACGTTGACGTTCACGCTTTCTACGATCGGCAGCGTCGCCCCAGATCAGCCGTTCAGGTGCATCGTCTCGAACGGTTGCCAGTCTTCAATCACGAATCCGGCGAACCTGCACATCTGCATCGCCGATGTCGATTGCGACGGAACCATTACGTCGCAGGACTACTTCAACTTCATTACGGCGTTCTTCAACAGCGACTTCCTCGCCGACGTCAACACCGACGGCATCGTCACGTCACAAGACTACTTCGACTTCATCACGGCCTTCTTCAACGGATGTTGATACGACGACACCAGAACGTGGTGGAGCAGTTTTACAATCTGCTCACGTCATCATTCGCAACAAGCGGATGGCGTAGGTGATCGACCGCCGCCGCGCGTTCACGTTGTTCGCCACGCTCACTTGCTGTTCAACGCTCGTGTCTTTACCTCTTCAATGAAGACTGCCCGAGCGTGACAATCGTCATCGGCCCCATCTGTCGGCGCTGGATGTAGTCGTTCACCTGCTTCAGCGTCATCCGGCTATACACACTCGTGATCTCGTCCAGCGAGCGTGCTCGCCCACGCTTGTACTGGTCCGACGCCAGAGCGTGGGCACGGGCCGAGGTGGATTCTCCTGAAAAAATGATCCGAGACTTCATGCCGGTGATGGCAATATCAAACTCTTCCTGTGTGATCCCCCCTGCCCCCCCCACTCCCTCTGTTCCGCCGCCGTGTTCGACTTTGCGCAGTTCCGCCAGCAGCACGTTCAGCGATTCTTGGGCCCGCTCGGGCTGTGTCCCGACATACGCGGAGCATTGCCCCCAATCGCGTTCGCCGGAGTACGACTGGCTGACCGAGTAGCACAACCCGCGCTTCTCGCGTACCTCGATGAACAGCCTCGCGGACATCCCGCCAGAGAGCACGGAACTCACGATCCGTTCCAGCGGCGCATCGTCGCTCATCTCGCGCGGTGCCTCGTGCGCGAGCACGATATGCACCTGCGTCGATGGATCCTCAATATGGTGGTACGACCCCCGCGCCGGCGGCGCCGCCAGTACCGGCTCCGCCGCGCCGCCTTCCCACCCTTTGAGCAGTTCGTCCAGTTTCTTCGCAATCGCACCCGCTCCGCCCGCCGACTCGACCTCCCCCGCTATCGCCAGGATCGACCCGCGCGGCTTCGCCCGCACCGCCCATCCACCAAGCAAGTCCTCTCGCGTGATCGTCCCCAGAGTCTCCGGCGTCCCTAATCCCGTTCGGTTCAAAGGCACTGGCGAATGTAACTCCCTCAACTTGAGCGATGCCCGCTGTGCCGGGTCGTCCTTTAGCGATTCGATCGCCTGCAGCGCAAGATCCCGTACCGGCTCGACGGATTCCTCGTCCATCCGCGGCCGCCTCACCATGTCCACCATCATCGGGAGCGATTCCATCAACCGCGCACCAACCAGCGTGAACCCGAACCGCATGAACACCGATCCGCCATCAATCGATCGGGTCATCCCAAGCGCATCGAGCGCGTCCGCGTGTGCACGCGAATCCAAATCCCCGCACCCGCGGTTGAGCAGTTCGCCCCACATCGCGCTCAACCCCTGTTTCTGTTCCGGCTCCGATGCGTACCCCGCCGGCACGTACCACGCAACTGCCACCGAGCGAACCCCGGGGATCGACTCGACAACGAGCGGCATCCCGCATTCCAACGTGCGCGTGACCAGACCGTTCATGCAACCTCCTCGATCGATCGGCATCGGGCCGAAGCACCGCTTTGTTCGCCGCCGGCTCACCGCCGATCAGCCCGAGCATTATTCCACTCACCAATCTCGGCGTGCTGTAGATTCTCGGTCGTTCGCGTGTACCGCCACCGCCGACCTCCTCGCCCGAGAACGATCGGCACAATCCGCGCGATCCACACACCCGTGCAACCAGTTCACGACGCGCTCGACGCGAAGTCACCTCGCCCGCCGCTCCTGCCGATCCCTACCACAGGCGTCTGTTCGCTCACGTTGTGCCTCGTGGCACGAGTGTGGCGCGCCGACCGTCACCTGCTACAGGGGATCCCTGATGCGCTGGCTCATCGACCTCTTCGCTCTGATCGTGGCCATCGCTATGCTCGTCGGGCTTGTCTGGTTCCACGATCAGGACGACAGCCGAGAAGCCGAGATCAAGCACACGTTGGCCGCACGCAACCGGCTCGAACTCGAGATCCGGTATCGTTCCGTCACACGCAGCACCGAACTCAATCCCCGCGGCTGGCCCGTCACCGTCGATCCCAACTGGTTCGAGAACGAACCACCCCGCAACCCACTCATCTCTGCCCAATGTCCATGGGTCGAGGTCGCGTCGATCGATGAGGCCGGGCTTCAAGACCCGCCGATCCGTATGGCCATCGATGGTTCGCACGCCGGGTTCTGGTACAACCCGTACCTCGGCATTCTGCGCGCTCGCGTACCGGTCATGCTTAGTGATCAAGACTCGCTGGAACTCTACAACCGCCTCAACGCCACGCGGCTCGCCTCGATCTTCCAATCCAATACCGAGTTCGAAGAGTCCGCGACCAAGGCTCTGGTCAATCAACAAAAGAAAGCCCAGGCGGAAGCCACCGCGATGGATCCGACTCGCCCGCGCGATGACGCGACGCCCAGCGCAGGGAAGAAACCCGCTAAACAAAACAAGGCCTTCTCGCAAGCACCGAACTGATGACACGACTCGATCTTCGTCGATCGTGCCGTGAACACGCTCCCTCTTTACGCCAAACCAAGCACATCTTCCATCGTGTACCAGCCCGGCTGTCGCATCACGAGCCATCGCGCCGCGCGGAGTGCCCCGTGCGCGAACACATCACGAGTCGTCGCGCGATGAGTCAGTTCGATGTATTCACCAAGACCCGCAAACCGGATGGTGTGTTCACCAACAACGTCGCCGCCGCGCATGGCGAGGATCTGATCAGGCTTCACTTCGCCGCCCGCGCTGTTAATGGCGCGCGCGAGCCGCAGTGCGGTGCCCGATGGCGCATCTTTCTTCTGGTTGTGATGCGCCTCGACGATCGAGATGTCGTATGCGCAACCCAGCGCGCGAGCGACATGCGAGGCGGCCTCGGCAAGCACGGCGACACCGAGCGACGTGTTCGGCGCCACAAGAATCGGAATTTTTTTTGACGCCGCGCGAAGTTCATCCATCGTGATTGTGGATAACGCAGTCGTACCGACGACGAGCGCTGCGTTCGATTCGACGGCGAAGTCACACGCCGCTCGCGCGCCTTCATCGCTGGTGAAATCGATCACCGCGCGGTGTTCATGCACACCTCTATCGCACGCGAACGATGGGAACTTCACCATGTGTTTTGCATGGTTTTCATCGTGTGCGACGGTGGCTTCATCGGTGCTCGCGGATCGATCGATCGCGCCGACGAGTTGCAGTGTCGGATCGCGCTGCGCCAGCGCGACGACGCGCGCGCCGAGCCGACCCCGCGCGCCGTGAACGATGATGGAGATGAGTGTGGTTGACATCGATTTGCATTCCAAGGGTGGTTCAGTGTATCTTGCTCACTCGTGACTCAAGGGATTGTGCGTCGATGTCCGATACATACAAGCGGAAACCCCGCGGCGTTCGTGCATCGTGGTGATCCACGCCGCGTTTGATTGACGACGATCATTTCACTTCAACAGTCCGGAGAACCATCATGGCCAAGAAAGCTGCAAAGAAAGCCGCTGCGAAGAAGACCACCAAGAAACCCGCCGCTAAGAAGGCGACCAAGAAGAAGTAACTGCGTTTTGTTTGAGTCCCCAATCACTTCAACCTCACACATTGCCGGATGAGCCCGCGGGCGGCGTAGCCCGAGCCATCGGAACACCACAACCAACTACGGGGCCGACCGAAAGGTCGGCCCCGATTGGTTTTTGCACTCGCTCGTCGACTCATCTCTCCACGCTCCGGTCCTTCAATCACACTCCGATGTCCCCACCGTGCGCGATGATTGCACGATCATGCCGCGATCTCGCACGATCCTCGCCCGATTCAGTGGCGATCCGCTCCACTGCGTGCCACAATCTCCATCATGCAACCGTTCATCGATGCCGCTTCTCCCGCTCGACGCTTGCTCCGAAGCCACTTCTTCGGCGAACTCCTCCTCGCCGACCGCACCGCTCGCCTCTCTTACATCAGGCATCCCGCGCGGTGCGCTCTGATCGCCCCAATCGAGCGGTGGATGCTCGAAGAGGCCGAAGCCACCTTCGCTGTCCCCGATTCCACCGCCGCTTCGATGCAACTGCATGTCACATTGGCAGAACTTGATCCACGAACCGACCCGATCTGCGACCGTTGGCTCGCGTATCACCTTGCGCCGGTACACCGCACCTGGTGCGAACTCCGGATTATCGGCGGCAAAGTCCGCTCGCGGGTGCTCAATCCCGCTTCCGACCACGATGTGGTGGTCTTCGACGCCGACGACCTGTCGACTATAAACGAACGCACTGCGCAAGAACCATCGCTCTGCAAGCTCGCCAACTCCGATCGTCCGGGCCTGCGTCGCGCCTGCGAAGCCGCGATGAAGCAGGAACTGCCCGACGCGCTCTGCGTCGGCGTCGATCTCGCAGGCATCGACCTCCGCACCGCGTTCGGCCCGATCCGATTGGATGTTCACAGCACGCCCACAGTCGAGTTTCTACTCCCCGATTACACGATCCTCACGCCGGAATCCGGACCCGAGGTCATCGCGGCTATTGAAGCCGCCCGGCACCAGCGTTGAACGTCGCGCCACGCGGCATGACACGCGACCAGTCGCTCCGTAGACTCCCCTCATCGTCGGCGTGCCATCGCACGATCCACTCGCAAACCACATCGCTCTCTCCCGGCACTTCATGCCCCATGGCACACCATGCCTCCCGCAACGTTCCCGAACAATCCCGCCACTGGTTCATCACCCACCGGACGACCGCTTCGTCTGCGTGAATCGCACGCCCATATCGCCTCTTTCGGCGAATCGTTGACCCTGCTCGATCTTTCCGCCTGCCCGGGACTGCAAGCGTGCCTCGAAGCCATCGCTTCTCGCGCTCGTGAGGTTTCGTCCGCGGATCCGAGGCTGCACCGCGATGCTTGGATTCTGGCTTTCGGTGCCCGCGTCGAATCGTGGCCCGAACAACGCTGGCCGACACGGCGCGAACTCGATCAGGCATCGTGTGCGTCACACTCCCGCCCCGGCCCGCCGTGCGTCATCATGTCGTTCGACCACCATAGTGCGTGCGCGAACACCCGCGCGCTCTCGCTGGCGAACCTGCACGCCGGGGAGCGAGTCGAGCCAAACGGCCTCGTCGTGACGGATTCATCCAATCACGCTACCGGGGTGCTCCTCGAACACGCCGCCTACTGCGCTTGGAATGCCGCTCCAGAGCCATCGCACGCCCAGCGTTCGTCACAGGTGCGCACCGCTCTGCTCGCTCTCGCGGCGATGGGCTATATCGAAGTCCACGACATGCTCTCACAACCGTGGCTCGGGCCGATCCTCCGTGAACTCGAGCACGCCGGTGAACTCCCTATCGAACGCGTTTGGCTCTATCCACCCATCGATGCGTTCGATCCCATGCCCTACAACTGGGAATCGTCCCGCGTCCGGCTGGCCGGTGCGAAACTCTTCGCCGACGGCACCCTCAACTCACGCACCGCCCTCATGCTCTGCGACTACCGCGAGCCGCTCCCGCACTACCCACACGGACAGGCAATGGTCACGCCCGCGCAGATCGAGGCCGCGTTGCTCAAAGTCAGCCAATCGTCTTCACTCAACGATCATGCTTCCGCCCGCGGGCACCTCGCCGTTCACGCCATCGGCGACGGCGCTGTCCGCATCGTCCTCGACGCGATCGAGCGAGTCCGCCCTCGCCCCGATTCGCTGGGAATCACCGCCCGCATCGAACACTGCGAACTGATCGATGCCGCGGACGTGCGCCGCTTCGCGTCCCTCGGCGTGGTCGCAAGCGTGCAGCCTTGCCACCTGCTCTACGACATCGAAGCGCTCGCGCGGTACATCCCGCACCGGCGAGACCGCGTGCTCCCCCTGCGAGAACTCATCGAGGCAGGGTGTCACGCCGGAATGCAGCCGGCCTCCGAACGTCTGGCACGGCGCCGCGCCGACAACCCATGCGGCGAAATCTGGTTCGGCTCCGATGTCCCCATCGTCCGCGCCGATCCGCACGACAGCATCGCCGCGGCCACCGGACGCGAGCACACCATCGCCGCATTGATCCGCCCGCCCGTCAACCCGGCTCAATCAATCAGCGAACCGCTCGCGTGGCAATGCTTCGCCGCCGACTTTACTGGAAACGACGCATAACTCACTTCCGTATCGGTGGTACCGCTCTTCAAAGCAGTTCGTATCCCCGGAACCATGCAATGAATTCCGTGGCCGCAATTATTCAGTACGACAAAGCCATTTGACGGTGGTGCGGGTATCCAACCCGCACGAACTCTCGCACTTAAGCGGGTTGGAAACCGGCTCCACCATCATCTGGTGTTGTCAAGTCAGCAACCCGCGAAGAAATCCGCCACGAAGTCAAAAAAGTCTTGGCTGTCGGTCGTTCCCGAGTTGTTGTAATCGGCCATGTTCGAGAAGAACGACGCAAGGAAATCAAAGAAGTCCTGCGAGTTCAGCGCACCGTCCATGTTCCAATCCGCTTCGCAGATCGGCGGCACCGAATACACCAGCGTGATCGTTCCCACATTCGACAGCCCGGCGGAGTTGACCGCACGGTACGTGATCGTTTCGCTCCCCGTCGCGCCCACATTCGGGCGGATCAGCCGATACCCGCGCGTCGAGGTCGGGTCCAGCACGCTCGCCATCGTCGGCGAACTCAGTAGAGTGTACGTCATGGTCGCCGGGTCGCTGTCGGTGTTCGCCGCGAACTCCACGGCGTGGACCGTCGGCGACAGAACATACTTGCTGTAGTTCTGCGCCATCGGAAGCGGGTTGGCCACGCTGCCACCCGTCGAAACGTCCACCACGACCGGCGCACTCGAAGCAATACGGTTGTCCTGGTAGATCACCTCGATGCTCGGGCGAGACATACCCGCGCCCAGCCGCTGACCGAAGACGCTCAGCACGCCCGTCGCCGCGGTGCTGCTCGCTAGCACCCGGCCGTTCTGTACGAGCCGCACTTCCCGCACCGCACCGCCCAGGGTGCTGTAACTGAACGCGAAGGACTGCGTGAGGTTCCCCGCCGCTGGCGTCGCCATCGCCGTGGCCGATCGACCGAAGTTCGCCGTCGTGAGGGTGCCGACCCAGCGACCGATGCTTCGCACGGCCGAGTTGTCCCGCGCCAAGACTCGAATGTCGTGGAAGCCGTCGTTCAGCGTGCGCGTATCAAGCGTGAATACCTGCGCCGGGCCGACGCTCTGCCGCAGCACCCCATCCACCAGCAAGTCGTACCCCACGATCGAGAATCCCGGCCGCGCGGTCGACGCGGTCGGGGTCAACGTGATCGTGCCGCTCACGCTGCCCGAGGGCGCATCGGCGACATTCACCACAGGGATGATGTCAAACGGGCGGGTCAACGGGTCGCCGTACAGCAGCCCTTGGAACGGCAGGAACTGCGACGAACGCCAATACGACTCGCCCAGCGTCATCCCCTGCAGATACTGCACATGGAAGCGTGCCGTCGGAAACTTCCCGTTGTAGTTGCACGGCTCCTCGACCGTCCCCGCGCTCCCGCTCGCGCCTCGGGCGATCCATTCGCTCATCTTTGTCTGGCCCGGTATGTCGAACGCACCCGCGAAACTCGTCAGATGATCACAGAACGCACCCGGCTGGATCACCATATTCGGGCGCGCGCCGAAATCCAGCACATCATCCCCCGTCATAACTCCAATACAGTCCATCGCGTCGGGCAGAAAGTCGTTCTGCACCACCGCCGCGCCGCCGCGACCGGTGATCCCGGTGCGAGCCGCGTTGTAAAACGTCGGCGTCGTACACGACTGCGTGTTGCAGTTCATGATCGTGCAGGCCCGCACATTCCGGCACGGCTCCACCAGGTTGTTCTCAAAGTAGAACGTCTGCGTCAACGGTCGCGTCCCGTCGGCCATCACGCTCCGATCGATCATCTCCGTGATGTCCTCAACCGTGTTCCCCCGGTTGCCGAAGTACCCGAGCATCGCCCCGATGTAGTACCGCCGCGCCGACCCCGATGAACTCGGCGACCCGCTCAGGTACGCTTGCTGGCTGTCAAAGAACGTCGCCGTGTCCGACGCGAGATAGAACTGGTTGATCGTCGTGGACGGCGTGTTCGCCGCGATCGTGATCTGCGAGAACGCATACGCCGACGATACCGCAAACCGCGTGACCGGCGAGCACGAATCCGTCACCAGTCCCGCTGCACCAATATAAAACACATCAAGCGGCGCGACAATCGCATAGTCGGCATGATCCGCAAGCCCACGGTTCGTAATCGCATCTGTGAACGCGACCCGATTCGTCGCCACGAACGTCGCGTAGTTCACCGCATCGGAATCGATGTACAACACGTTGGAATCGGGGATGTTCCTCGCATTCTTGTAATAGTTCCCGATCTGCATCGATTGCGCGTTGCCGGGATCGATAATCAGGATCCCATTCTCCGGCGTGCCACCCGCCAGTGCCGCGGCGGCCACCACAAGCCCCGCCGCAGTCCCCATCACACACGATACGGATCGGCCACTTGGTTGTTTCAACATACGCCCATTCTCCGTCGCTGGTATCACTTGCACATCGACACAATCCGTCGCTCACACACGCCGAGCGATCTCACGATCGCTCGCCGACCCCGCAAATCAGTCTAAAAAACAACACTTAGTCTGATAAATGTTCGATCAGACCCCTTGTCCAAGTATACACGATGTCTTGTTCATTGCACGCACCGCGAGCAAAACTTGCGCCCACGAGTTGGCAGTCACCACTCAAACGAGTGGATCCCAATCGCGCCACGCCTCCACCTCCTCGGGCCGGTTGATATTTGCAACCGCCGACTCTTCAACGGCCACCTCAATCACTGCCTCTCTCGCAAATGCGTCGTGCAAGCGATGAATTCCACGCCGCAGACGATCCCGCAAAACGTCCTCGGCACCGCGTGCATAGACCGCGGCACAAGGGTGTGCCCGACCTGTTGTTGCCCACGCCACCAACCAGCCCGTCGATGACGCCCCCGCCCTCGCCACGCGCCGAATGTCCTCCGGACCGAACCGGGGCATATCACCGCCAAGCACAAACACCGGCCCTTGCCAGTACTCCAGCGCGGAAATGATCCCACCCACCGGCCCTACGCCGGGGTACCGATCCGGGATCACTCCATCTGCCACGGCTCGCACTTGCTCGTGGCACTCCCCCACCACCTTGACCCGGTTGCCGAACACCCCACGCAGCGACCGCATCGCGTACTCCACGAGCATCATCCCCCCGACCGGCTCGCGCAGTTTGTCCCTCCCGAACCGCTCGCTGCGCCCGCCCACCAGCACGACCGGCTGAATCGCTTCCACCCACGACCCCGCCACATTCGCTTCGTCTTTATCGCTCATGTTCAATGACCTTGCCACTGAACGGCGTCGCTCCCGCTCGGCCATCGTCTTGCACTTCGCCCCTCAGCGTTTCGATCGCGTGCGGCAGAATATCCAGCAGCGCTTCGAGGTTCTCCGTCGCGCCGCGGATCGATCCCGGTAATGTAAGGATCAGCGTGCGGTGGATCGTCCCCGCCACGCCACGGGACAAGAACGTGCGCGGCGTCTTCGCCAAGCACCGCAGCCGCGCTAGTTCCATCAGCCCGGGATGCTCACGATGTAACACCCCCTTGGCGGCTTCGGGTGTCACATCCCGCGGCGCCAATCCCGTGCCGCCTGTACTGACAACCAGGTCGATCCCGCGCGACGGCTCGGCCCACTCCACGAAACACGCCGCCAGTTGATCCACTTCATCCCCCAGGCATCGCGTCACAACAACCTCCGCTCCCATCCGCGACCGCAGCATCTCAACGAGCGCAGGCCCGGACGTATCCACCGCTTCACCACGCGAGCAGCGATCGCTGACTGTCAGCACCCCCGCTCGCACGGCCCCGCCAACCTTTGAACCGGCGCTCTGCGCCCCGGTGTCAACTTCAGTGCGGTTCATCGTGGTGCCCCTTCGGACGCCCCCACGGCAACATACGAACCGCTCCGCCCACCATGCTTCTCCAGCACCCGCACCCCCTCGATCATCATCTCTTTGTCAACAGCCTTGCCCATATCGATGACGGTCAGACACGCCACCGCAACCGCCGCGAGCGCCTCCATCTCCACACCCGTCCGCGACTGCGTGCGTGCCGTCGCCACCACCCGCACCCGCCCGGGCTGCACTTCCACCGTCACCTCCACCGCGTCGAGCGGGAGCGTGTGGCACAGCGGGATCAGTTCGTCAGTGCGCTTCGCGGCCAATATCCCCGCCAGCCGCGACACCTCCAGCACCGACCCTTTAGCAAGCGTGTTCTCTCGGATCCTCGCTTCCAGCACGCCGGAAATGCGCACATACCCCTCCGCCGTCGCGCTCCGCCAGCTGATCGGCTTCTCGCCTACGTCCACCATCCGCGCCGCCCCGTCCGCCCCAACGTGCGTCAGTGGTTTCGACTGCGTTGTAATCGGCTCTGGCATTCTCGGCTGCTCCGGTTCACTCGTGCGATCGATCCATACCTACGAGCATACGCAACCCCTCGTCCGCGCCGGCCCTCTCTCACGTCGGCCATGCGTAATAGCGATACTCATGTCGCGCGTCCTCGCGCCCCTCCGCGTTCGGGACTTCACCCGGTCGGGCTGCGCCCGGGGGGACTTCGCCGGGGGGCACTTCAATAAATCCGTCGCACCGCCCCGCCGCGATGATGTCCCCCGAGCCGCGCCCATCAACCAGTTCCGCCATCCCGTCCTCATCGATCCGAACCAACCGATGCCACCAGAAGTCGATCGGCTTCACGCGTGCCGCCTCGATCAGCGCGCACGGCGCACCACGCCGCATGGCCCCCTTCTCCGCCCCCGCGCACCCCGCCAGCACCGGCAGCACGATCCGCGTCCAAGTCACCATCGCCGATATCGGGTTCCCAGGCAGCCCGAAGATCGGGATCGGCCGCTCCCTTCCCAAGCGCACGACCGCGCCCAGCATCGGCTTGCCCGGCCGCTGCGGCAACCCATGAAACACGACCTCAGCGCCCACGCCTTCCACCGCGCCCCGCACCGGATCCCGATGCCCCATCGATACCCCGCCGCTCAGCACCACTGCGTCACATTCATCCACCGCCGCGCGCAGCGCCGCCGACAGTTCATCGCCATCATCTTTCACATGTACCACCCGGCTCACATCCATCCACGCGTGCGCCCCCGCCAGCCCCATCAGCGCGGCGGCGTTGCTATTGCGGATCTCGTATTCACCCGGCACGACCGACACCGGCACCAGTTCGTCTCCCGTCGTGATCAGCGCCACACGCAGCCACGCCCGAACCAGCGGTTGCTCGATACCCACCGCCGCGAGCGTTCCCAACGACGCGGCCGAAAGCACGCACCCAGCCCTCAACACCACATCACCCACCCGCGTGTTCTCTCCCCGCCGGCGAATGTGATCGCCCGCCCGCAGTTTGCGTAGCACGCCGCTCGTGACCACGATCGAACCGACCGATGCCGCTTCGCCACTCTCGTTCGGACCGAAGCCGGGCCGACTCTCAGATTCGGATACATCCTCTCGCTTCACGACCGCGTCGGCCCCTCGCGGGATGGGCGCACCAGTGGCGATCCGCACCGCCGCCGCTCGAACTCCTTCGTCCCCAGACTCGCTCGCCCTCCCGATACCCGTTGAACTCACCCCCCTCATCGGCAACGCCGGCGGCGACCGCCCAATCCGGCTCTCCCCCACGACTTCCAACCGCACGCCCCCGCTCGCCGCACCCTCGCCCGCTATTACTCTCGCCACATCTCCCGCGCATACCGCGTATCCATCCATCGCCGAGTAATCGAACGCCGGGCTGTCTCGATCGGCGATCACGTCGCGTGCCAGGATCCGCCCGCACGCTCGGCCCAACTCGCAGACCTCTTCGGCCGCGCCCCCCCATCTCGCATCGGCGCCGGCACCGCTTTCCGACCCTCCCGCCTCTACTGGCGTAACCCCCAGCCGCGCGAGCATCCCCTCCACCGCCGCAGCAGGCGAAGTAAACGCGAACTCGGCTCCACGAAACCCCATACGCGTACCTCCACCTACACGGTACACTAGCGGCGTGACGATCGATGTGCTCATCTTCGGGGCGGCCTCGCGTGCGGCAGGAACCGACCGCGTCCCCGTCACCGTCGGAGATTCGCCCACCACCGAGCACATCGCCGCCGCGCTCGCAGAGCAACACCCCGCCCTCCGCTTCGCCGTGTTCGCTGCACACTCCCCCAACAGTGCGCCGCACGCCGCACGTCTGGCCGTCAATCACGCCTTCGCTCCCCCAGGGACGATCGTTCACGCACACGACGAAGTCGCGCTCATCACCCTGGTCAGCGGCGGATGAACATCTTCACCCACATCCTCACTGGACCGATCACCCCCGACGCGCACGCCGCTGTCCTCGCGGCACACGCCCCCCACATCGCCTCTCTCCAGAACGACGGCTCGGTCGGCGCGCTCCTCCGCTTCGATGGCATCGTGCGCCGCGCCGAGCCATCCACCGCCGATCCCTCGGCTCACCACGACCTGCTCGCGCTGGACTACCAGACCTACGACCCCATGGCCCAGCGCGAACTCGACGCCCTCGCTCACCGCGTAGCCACGCGATATGCCCTGTACTCGCTCATCGCGCTGCACAGCCGCGGACGCGTCCACGTCGGCGAAGTCTCCTTTGTCCTTCAGGTCGCCGCCCCCCACCGTGCCGAAGCACTCGCCGCTATGACCGACTTCATCGACGACCTCAAGCGCGATGTCCCGATCTGGAAGCACCCGGTCTGGGCGAAGTAACACCGCTTCGCGCTGTTTTCACCCACCGATCGCCGACATCGGCCGCGCCGGCTGCCGAAACTCCGGCGACGCGATCCCGTGCCCCGCCTGCTTCGTCCACGTTGCATCGATCAGAAACTCCCCCAACGCTTCGTCGCTCGCACCACCACGCAGCCGTGGACGAATGTCCCACTCCGTCGTGCTGAACAAGCACGGCCTGACCTTCCCATCCGCCGTCAACCGCAGCCGGCTGC
>JBGSIF010000274.1:0-6736 GCA_041742635.1 Phycisphaerales bacterium | reverse complement strand
CAGGACCGGACCCACCCACCATCCAGCACAACACCCGGCCGCCGCGCCGACGAACCCCAATACCGCCAACTTGCGCGCGGCGCACGCACGCACGCTCGCGCCGTGCTCAGCAGGGATCGACCGAGCCATCACGCTTGCTTGTTCACACACCGTCGATCTCGAACGTTTGCGGCTGGCGTGCATATCTGGCTCTCTCTCGTGCGGCGATGAAACCCACTTCGACGATCGTAACCGGAAATTCTGACCACTCGCCTGTTCCGATTTCGTTCACCAATATTCCGGACATGCTACGAGAACCGCCGTAGGGTTACAAGTCCCCCCTTCGGCCTGCGTTCATCATCCGCGGTTCCGAGTCGTGCCGCTCACGCACCCGACTCACTCCATGATCGGTGCGTTGATCACATGAACGACCCGAAGCCCATCCCGTGCCGCTGCCGACACTGCGGGTACGACCTCGCGGGCCTTGATCAGCCCGTATGCCCCGAGTGCGGCACATCGTTCGTGCTGGGCAACGAGACCGGCCAACTCCGCAAAGTCGTCCAGAACCACGAAGGAGGACGCTGCAAAGTCTGCGGCACCTCCGTCCCACCCGCCACGCCAAAATGCCCGACGTGCGGTTGCAGGATCGTCCGTCATACCCCCTGAATAAATCAGGGATCGATGCTCGCGCCGGCCAACCCCGCCGCGGCCCCCTTTGGACCCGCTCCCGTACGACTCGTTCGATGTTCAATCGCAAGCCGCGGCAGCGCGCCCGCTGGGTTCAAGTCGGCTTCAATCTCCGTCAGCGGCATGGGCTGGCGCGCGTAGAGCCGACGCGATAACGTGTACGTCGCACGCGATACAGGTCGCCGCGGGTCCAGCCGACCCAGCAGCATGTCCCGGTACCCGCGCCACAAACCATGCAGGCTCGCCTTCAAATACTTCTTCTTGATTCCCCATCGGATCAGGTTCAGCGTCATACCAGCCATCCGCACCGGCATCAACGGCATCGGGATGTTGTGCCACGCGTACAAAATGTGATTCCGCGCGTTGTTATCGAACATCCGGCTGAAGTCTCGCTTGGGCGATTCCATATGGTGGATCGGCGTCGCCGTCCCCGCGCGCACGATGTACCCCGCTTGCAACATGCGTAGGCTCAGGTCGCCTTCCTCACCCTGATGCAGGTGGATCTCACGGTACTTCCCCAGCCGAATGAACAAGTCCTTCCGAACGATGTGCGAAGTACCAACGTACGCCGGCACGGCGTACACCGCGCCCGCGCTGGGCGCGAGTTGGTGAACCTCCGGCGACTTGTTCACGTTGATGTACGGCATCCCGACCGCCCCCACACGCGGATGATCCAGTTCTGCGATCGAATGCCGCACAATATCCGCTGATGGCAGCGTCGCGTCATCATCGATCGACACGATCAGCCCCGTCCGCGCCAGCACCGCACCCCGGTTGCGCTGCACGATATACCCCCGTGACTTCTCCGCACGCACGTACCGCACGTGCGGGAACTTCTCCCGCATCATCTCCGGCGTCCCGTCTGTCGACGCATCGTCGATCACCAGCACCTCGAGCGGCACATCCTGCAAGAGTACCGAGGCGACCGCCTCTTCCAACTCCTGCTTGCGGTTCTTCGACGTGATCACCACCGTCGCCACCGGCTCACCGGGTACGGTCACGCTCCGCGCTGGCTTCTGACCTTCGGCGACATCGTTCGCCTCGTTGTTCGGTCCGGATAACGTTTCGATCGGGTTCGGCGTTGACGTCATGGCATCCGCTTCAACAAAGGGCTAGTGGCCCCCCCGGAATGACACTCCGCTCCGCCGGGAACCTTCCAGTTCATCTCGGCGACATGATACTCGGTCCATTCCACATCTTGCATCACCCCAAGCCCCCTTCTCAACCCCCGCCCGATAACAGCCGATAGCATGTCTCAGACTCATGCCCGGATAACGACCCCGTAAGTCCGCCCACGCGATGCCCCCTCCTACACCGCACACAACTCTTCCAGAGGGCGTCCCGAACTCACCCAACCCGTTGGGCCAAACCTGTGCGCCGACCGACGCGAGCACCGTTGAATCACCTCTCGAACCAGCCACACCAACTTCCCCAAGCCTCGACTCCCCCGTGCTGGCCCCGCAGATCGGGTTGTCTGTTAAGCGGGGCATGACCTGGTCGCTCGCCAACACCACACTGACCAAGTTACTCAGTTTCTTCTCGATCGCCGTCCTGGGCCTCATGCTCTCCCCGCGAGATTTCGGGCTTTACGGGATCTCGTTCTCCATCGCCGCGTTTGTCCAGATCTTCCGCGACGGCGGGGTCGTGCAACTCCTCGTTCAACGCGGAGAATCTCAATACGCCTCGCTCCGCGGCCCCGTCTTCTGGATGGCCGCCGCGTTCAACACTTCGACCGGCTTGTTGCTGATCCTTCTCGCTCCCATCCTGTCCTGGGCCTATGCCAAGCCTGACCTGCTCTGGCTCCTGGTCGTCATCGGCGCGACGATGCCACTGGCCACACCCGGCGTCGTGCTGCAGGCACGCCTGGCGATGCAACTCCGCTTCGGGACCATCGCCCGGATCCAACTCTTTTCGGGGTTCATCCGCTACGGCGGCACCATCGCGCTGGCCTGGGCTGGGATGGGGCCGATGAGTTTCGTCCTGCCGCTTCCTTTTATCGCCATCTACGAAGCACTCGCCGCCTATTCCGCCACCGGCGAAGCCCCGTGGCGCAGCCCGCCGCGCATCACGCTCTGGCGGACTCTCTTCGTCCAGAGCCGTTGGCTCATCTTCGTCGCCTTTGCCAACGCATCACTCAACCAAGGTGCGTACCTCGTGCTGGGCATGATGCTCGACGAAGCCACCGTCGGCGTCTTCTTCTTCGCGTATCAACTTATTATCCAAATCGACGCGATCCTCGCCGCGACGGCCGGCGTGGTCCTCTTTCCCGCGCTCTCACGCCTCGCCGGCGAGCCTGAGCGGTTCCGCGCCGCCATCATCCGCTCGGCCCGGACCATCATCTTCATCGCCGCCCCCATGACCGCCGCTCTGTTCGCGGGGTTCGGTGCGTTCGAGGATGTGCTGTGGCACAACCGCTGGGACGTCGCGCTCGCACCGGTCCAAGCCCTCTCGCTGCTCTACGCCGCTCGTGTGCTGTTCATGCTGCCCAGCGTCTCGCTGCTAGCACAGGGGCGCTTCAAAGACACCGCCATCAATGTTCTGGCCTGCGGTTCGGGCATGATGCTCGCCACCATCATCGGTGCCCTGATCAGCCCCACCGCCGAATCCATCGCGGTCTGGCTCGGGGGCTACATCGGCGTCGCGTGCATCGCGTTCTCGATCCGGGCGGTGCGACGCTCCGGCGTGACGGCACGCGACTTTCTCGCCGCCATTTTCCCCGCGTGGATCGCTTCCTGGGTCGCCGCCGCCGCTGCGGTCGCCGTTGATGTTCTTCTTCGCCCATACTTCTCCCCGGCCCCCGGAACCGCGATCGACTGGCTCGCCCGCTCCGGGATCATCCTCCCCTTCGGAGCGGCACCGTCCATCGCCCACGACCCCGCCGCGGGCATCATGGCGTTCATCACCGCCGTACTGAAACTGGTTATCACCGTGACCGGCGGGTGCCGCCTGATCATCATCGCCGCCGTACTCGCCGCTTTGTACCTCGGGCTCCTTCGGTGTTTTTTCGCACCCCGCTTGCGTGAAGGGTTGTATCTCGCGCCGATGCGGTTCCATCGGCTGATCGACCGGCTCTTCTTCCTTCCTCGGGCCTGATGTTCTCCGCCAGACACGAGTGGTCCCGCTCTCCAGAGCGAGAGATTCGCTCACCAAACTGCTCTGGAGAGCAGTTCCACCCAAGATAAGCGCAATACGCTCCGGCATGATCGTCCGGCTTGCAGTCCAGGCCATGTACACTCGGTTTGAACTCGTCCTGCTCGGCGAGGACGAATCCCGCCTCGTCGCCGTCGGCGAAGAGGCCATCGCCGAGATCGAAGCCTGCGAAGACCGCCTGAGCCTATTTCGCCCCGGCAGCCTGCTTTCCATCATCAACCGCGACGCTGCCACCAGACCCGTCGGCCTCGACCGTGACACGTTCGCCCTCCTCCTCCGCGCCCAACATCTCCATCGACTCACCGAGGGGACGTTCGATCCCACCATCGCGCCGCTGATGAAACTCTGGTGCCTCCACGGTTCAGCCAGCAGTGCGGCGGATCCAGCCTCATTCGACGCCGCTCGTGAGTGCGTCGGGATGCACCTCGTCGAACTCGACGCCGCTCGCCACACTGTCCGCTTCACCAGGCCGGGCGTGTCACTCGACCTCGGCGGGCTAGCCAAGGGGCACGCCCTGGCCCTCGCCCATGATGCACTCCGGCGCGTCGGCTTCGCTGCCGACTCTAGCGGCACCGAAGCCGCATTCCTTCATGCCGGCACGAGCAGCGTCACCGCTATCGGCGCTCCCCCCGGGCACCCCGGCTGGCGGGTTGCCATCTCGAATGACCGCTTGGCTCACGTGACCGATCCTTCCAACTCCGGCGGATGCGCCCATGAATCCGCCCCACACGAATCCGCCCCCCCGCACGAATCCACTCCGTTCACCGCGGGACTTCCATGTGTGACCATTTGCCTCAAAGACCGCTCCCTCTCCGTCTCGGCACCGGCAAGCCGAACGCTCGGACGTGTTCATCACATCATGGACCCCCGCACGGGCCGCTCGGCGATCGGTGCGTCGCTTGCCGCCGCCGTTTCGCCTTGCCCACTCGAAGCCGAGGCACTCTCGACCGCCATGGTCGTACTCAACCGTCGCCCCTGCCTATTGGACCCAGATACCCCAACCGTCCTCTGTTGCAGCACCGATCCAAATCCTTGGCGAATCCAAGGCGCACACGCCGCGAACATCGTCTACCTTTCTTCCTCATCGCCGCACCCCACCCGCACCCAGGATCCACCATGAACCCCAGCGACCTTGACCGCCGTTTGTTTCTCAAGACCGGTGCCAGCGCGGCGGCAGTCATCGCGCTCATGCCCGACCTCTCCCTCGCGTCTCCATTCTCGCGCGCGGCCCCGCTGCCCATAGGCTTGATCGGTGCGGGTCGGCAAGGCCGGGCCATCCTGACTGAACTCCAGAAACTCACCGCCGCGCAGGTGGTCGCCGTGTGTGATACCGACGACTCCCGGCTTCAATCCGGGCTGCGCCGAACTCAGAACGCCGAGGGCTTCGCCGATTACCGCCAGATGCTCGACAAGAAAAAAGACGTACAGGCAGTGATCATCGCCACGCCGACGCACCTGCACAAACAGGCCGCGCTCGATGCGATCGCCGCCGGCAAGCATGTGTACTGCGAAGGCCCGCTCGCGCACACCGCGGATGATGCGAAAGCGATCGCCGCCGCCGCAACCCGTGCCAAGACATCATTCGCGGTCGGTCACGAGGCCCGCTCGAACCCGGTCTACAAACTCGCTCGCACGTTCTTCAAGACCGACGCGTTCCGCGACCTGATCTCCATGCAAGCCCAGCATCATCAGAAAAACTCCTGGCGTATCGCCACCTCCGACGCCGCACGCGACAAGGAAGTCAACTGGCGCCTCGATCCGGACGTTTCGCTCGGCCTGGCCGGCGAACTCGGTGCCCATCAACTCGATGTCTATCACTGGTGGCTGGGTGCGTACCCCAAACTCGTTCGGGGGTCCGGTGCCATCCGCCTATACAAAGACGATGGCCGCAAAGTTGCCGACACGGTTTCCTGCGACTTCTCCTTTCCCGACGACGCCCGCCTGCACTACCAAGCCACCCTCGGCAACTCCTATCTCGGACGCCATGAAGTCTTCTTCGGCTCGAACGCCGCGTTCAAAATGGCCTGGACCCACGGGTGGATGTTCAAAGAAGCCGACGCGCCGACCCAAGGCTGGGAGGTCTACGCCAACCGCCAGCAGTTCCATAGCGACGAGGGGATCACCCTCATCGCCGACGCCACCAAACTCGCTTCGCAAGGCAAACTGAAAGAGGGCGTCGGCCTCCCCAACTCCCCCCTCTACTACGCCCTCGAAGACTTCCTGCGGAGCGTCACGGACAGCACGCCGGTCGCGTGCAGCGCGGCCGAGGGTGCCCGCGCCGCGATAGTCGCCATCGCAGCCAACGCCGCCGTGGTTTCGGGCAAGGATGTTGAGATCACCGACGCCGACCTGAAGTTCTAATCCAGCCGGCGTGATCGATGGTACCCAGTTTGTTACCCCCTCAACGCCGATTTTCAGGCGCGGAGTTGTAGCATGGCCGCACATTGTCGCGCCGGCCCCGACTGCCGCACCACTTGACCTGATTGTGCAAGCAGCCCGCACCCGGGGTTTGTGGTATACATTCCACCATGAACTGCAAGATTTCGTCGTTGAAACGGTCGGTCGCCGTACTGCTCGCTGGCGCGGTCTCACTCTGCTTCGCGTTTGCGTCTGTGGCGACTTCCATGCCCGCTCGCCCCGCCGCTCTCTCCCAGCCTCAGCCCGATCCCCTCTTGCCCCCCGCCAACGGGCCTCGCAAGGCCGATCCCACCTGGCACGCGCTCATCAATGCCACGGTCTACCCCGCTCCAGGGCGTAAACTCGAAAACGCAACCATCGTCATACGCCATGGCCGCATCGTCAGTGTCCAAGGCACCGACGCTCCGATTGCCCCCGGCGAGCACCGCACCAAACCCGCCGATCCCAAAGACGCTACCACGACACCTCCGACCCCCCCGACCCCCTTTCCCGAACGTTCGCT
>JBGSIF010000273.1:0-2330 GCA_041742635.1 Phycisphaerales bacterium | reverse complement strand
GGCCGACGATCGCGCGGGGGGCGGGGGGCGGGGGGCGGGCGAGTCCGGGCAGGGGAGGGCCAGGGGACGGGTTGTGCGCGCGGAGGCGGAGGAGATGTTCCGGGGGGAACATCAACGCCGGGTTTGTGCGCACAAAGCTGGACTTTGGCGGTCGCGTGCATGCACTGCACTCGCCACCCGCAAAGTTGTCGGGCATTTTCACGTGCGAGTACGTGCGGAGTATTGGTGACCTCCAACGCTGACAATTGCATCTGTGGAGCACACAGATCCAGCGATTCACCGTGCGGCGATTGGCGATACAATGCCTCCGTATGGCCAAGCAACCCCTTGCCGAAGTCTTTGGCTTCCCCGTCGACAACCAAACCCCGGAGGCGAAGCGCTGCCGGGAAAACGCCCTCTGTCCATTCGGGAACAGAGTTCCCAACTGTACGAAGGACAAGGCGAACAATCCGCTTGGAGTGTGCAGCATCTTTGATGCGGACGAGGTTGTCATTACCTGCCCCGTTCGCTTCCGTGAGAAGTGGATTATTGCTGAGGATGCCGCGAGGTTCTTCTTTCCCAAGGGCGCGAAGTGGACCACGCTTACGGAAGTCCGATTAAAGGACAAGTTCGGCAAGTCGGCGGGGAACATCGACGTAGTTCTCTGTTCATACAACGAACGTGGCAAAGTGACAGACTTCGGTGCGCTCGAAGTACAAGCGGTCTACATCTCTGGCAACGTGCGCAACCCCTTCGAGCACTTCATGGAGGACCCCGCGAAGCGTGCCAACATGGATTGGAGCACTCGCCCGAACTATCCGAACCCGGACTACCTGTCCTCATCCCGGAAGCGGCTTGCACCTCAGTTGATTTTCAAGGGTGGCATCTTCAAGGCGTGGAACAAGCGCACCGCAGTAGCGCTGAATCGCGGCTTCTTCGAGACTCTCCCGAAGCTCGAAGAGGTCGCGCCCGAGAAGGCGGATATGGCATGGCTTGTGTATGATCTCGTGGAGGATCAGGCCAAGCACGTCTACGAGCTGACGCGGTGGAAGGCAATATATACAAAATTCTCCGAGAGTCTGGAGAAGATCACGCGCAGTGAACCGGGCAAGATTGAAGACTTTATGGAGGTCCTGCAAGAAAAGGTGGATGAGAAACTCGACAACGGAACCCCGCCCGATACGGAGGTCATCAGTGCGCCGTTCTGACGCGGGATATCAGTTGACCATGTTCGCGGTGCCGCCGGCGGAGCACGTTGTAAACGTGGCGTCCGTGCCGCAACGAAGCCCCTTCCGCTATCCGGGCGGAAAGACCTGGCTCGTGCCGCGGGTGCGCCAATGGCTTACCAGTCTGGACGCGAAGCCCTCCGTGTTCGTGGAGCCCTTCGCGGGCGGCGGTATCGTCGGACTCACGGTCGGATTTGAGGAGTTGGCCGAGCACGTTGTCCTCGTCGAACTTGATCGGCAGGTAGCCGCGGTTTGGGAGACGATCTTTGGAGGCGATGCCGAATGGCTCGCAAATCGAATCCTCTCGTTTGACCTTACGTACGATAACGCCCGCGCAACTCTCGCGGAGTCGGGCGGAGGGACGAGGGAGCAGGCGTTCCGAACGATCCTGAAGAATCGTACCTACCACGGGGGCATCCTTGCCGCCGGAGCGACATTCCTAAAGCACGGAGAAAATGGAAAGGGATTGAAATCACGTTGGTATCCAGAGACTCTTGCCAGACGGATCATTGCGATTGGGCAAAAACGCGAGCGCTTCACGTTCGTTTGTGGCGACGGGGTAGAGGTCATGCGCACATACGCCCGGCGCAAGCGGGTAGCATTCTTCATTGATCCACCGTACACCGCAGGGGGCTCAAACGGGAAGCGCGCCGGTACCAGACTCTATACCCATCACGAGCTTGACCATGAGCGGCTGTTCGGAACTGTGGAAAGGGTGGCGGGGAGTATGCTCCTAACTTATGATGATGCGCCTGATGTGCGAGGCCTTGCCACTCGTCATGGTTTTGAGTTCAGGGCGGTAGCTATGAAAAACACCCATCACGCTCGAATGAGCGAGTTGTTGATTGGGCGAGACCTCGATTGGATGCGATGAAGCCGATCGCTGCTCACCCCATGTGCTTCACGATCGCCTCGCCGAACTCGGAGCACTTCAGCAGCTTGGCCCCCTCCATCAGCCTGTGGAAGTCGTAGGTGACGGTCTTCGCTGAGATTGCTCCCTCGATGCCCTTGACGATCAGGTCCGCGGCCTCCTGCCAGCCCATGTGCTCGAGCATGAGCACGCCCGAGAGGATAACCGATCCGGGGTTGACCTGGTCCTTGCCGGCGTACTTGGGGGCGGTGCCG
>JBGSIF010000272.1:0-25628 GCA_041742635.1 Phycisphaerales bacterium | reverse complement strand
GCTCGGTGGTGGCACGCCCACGGCTCCGGGTGCGGCGGACCTGCTGCAGCGTGCGAAAGCCGCAGGGGCTTCCATCTGGTATTTGCGTGCCGATCCGGCGACTCTGGCGGCCCGCTTGGCCGGGGCTGACAACTCGCAGCGCCCGTCGCTCACCGGCAATCCGGCCAACTCGATCGAAGAAATCACGCGGGTGTTCAACGAGCGCGACCCCGGCTATCGTGCCATCACAGGGAAGACGTTGGAAGTCGCGGGCGTGCCGGTTGATCAGGTCGTCCGGCGTCTATCGAGCCAAATACAGGAGGATTGAATAGAAAACGTCCCGCTCCCCCGCTTTGAAGAGATTCAGTCCGATGAGAGAGATTCTCGTGCCGGCGGTCTTTCATCCATTCATCCGGATATATGGCTATAGTTGAAGACGAATCAAAGGGTTCCCGATAACTGGGGTAGGAGGGAAGTCGACTAAGCCGGCGGGTGGGGGCGGAAGCATCATGCACATCAGCCAGATATTTCAGCGCGACCCGACGACGTTCTCATTCGAGTTCTTTCCGCCCAAGTCGGCGGAAGGAGCGAACGAGTTGTTCGCCGGGATTGCGGAGTTTGAGTCGTTGCAGCCGTCGTTTGTTTCGGTGACGTATGGCGCGGGCGGGTCGACGCGCGAACTGACGCGGGACCTGGTGGTTCGGCTGAATCAGGAAACGAAACTGGATCCGGTGCCGCATCTGACGTGCGTGTGTCACACCGAGTCGGAGATCGGCGCGATTCTGGAGCGATACGCGGAAAAAGGCGTATCGAACATACTTGCGCTCGGCGGCGACGTGCCCGTCGCGCTCAGCGGGCACGACCGAACGAAAGACGCCTTTCGATATGCTACGGACCTCGTAGCGTTCGTCAAGAAGTTCAACGAATCTGGCTCGCACCCGCACGCGCGTGGATTCGGCATCGGTGTTGCCGGGTATCCGGAGGGGCACCCATCGACGCCGAACCGGCTCAAGGAGATCGATTATCTCAAAGCGAAGATCGACGCTGGCGCGGATTACATCTGCACGCAGTTGTTCTTTGAGAACGATGATTTTTACGACTTCCGGGATCGATGTTCGATCGCGGGGATCAAGGTGCCGATCATCGCGGGGATCATGCCGGTGACGTCGTTGAAGGTGATGCTGCGCATGGCCGATACTGCGCAGGGCGCACGGTTCCCGGCGAGTCTGCAGCGTGCGATCAACCGCACCGGGGGCGACCCGGACGCCGTGCGCCGCGTGGGGATTCAGTGGGCGACCGAGCAGTGCCGGGATTTACTGGACCACCGCGTCCGCGGCATCCATTTCTACACGCTCAACCGTTCCACCGCGACCCGCGAGATCTACCAGAACCTGGGCGTGAAGGATTCTCGCTCGCTGATCGACGGCGTGGGCGGGACGGTGTTCAGGGGGACGTGAGAGTTCGTGGTGCAAGTTTTTCAACTTGCACGGTGCGTGGCCGGAGTCGTGCAAGTTGGAAACTCGCACGACGGCGGGGGTGTTCGTCGGGTGCGATCCGCGTTTGCTTTCGTGGGTTCAGGGCGGCACGATTCACGCATGTCCGATCCGTATGAGATAGAAACTCGCCCGACGCCCCCGTCGCTGCCCGGCTCGGTGGTTGTTCGCGCGACGGTGGACGACCTCATCGACGCGATGGCGGCGGACCTGATGGTCCACGCGATGAACTGCGTTCGCACGTTTGGAGATTTTCATCTTGCACTCTCGGGCGGCTCGACGCCGTTGCCGTTTTATCGTCGGCTGATGTACGATCCGAACTACCGAGGGATGCCGTGGGCGCGGACGCACCTGTGGATCGTGGACGAGCGTCGCGTGCCGTTCGACGATGAACGATCGAACTTTCGGTCGATCAGTGAAACCATCGGCGAGCACTCGGGCATCCCGCCGGAGCAGGTGCATCCGATCTTTGCGATGGCCGCCGATGCGGACACGTCGTATGAGACCTTGCTGCGAGAAACCCTCGCATGGCGAGAACCCGGACATGACCGGCTCGATTACGTCCTGCTCGGCATGGGCACCGATGCCCACACCGCGAGCCTCTTTCCCAACTCCGCCGCGCTGGCCGCGGAGTTGCATGAGATGGGGCGATCGGCACCGGCGGCCGATTCCGGACGAGTCGGGATCGAGACGAGTTCGGTGCCGCGCCAGCCTCGGCTGGTGCGCATCAACGCGGGCCAGAATGTGACCCCACCCGATCGAGTCACGATGACGCTCCGGCTCATCAACGCATCGCGGTTCATCGGCGTGATGGCGACCGGCGCGAACAAACGCGCCACCATCACCCAGATCCTCTCTCAGCCACGACCCGCGACCCCGGACGTGGTTCAGGCGTTTCCGATTCTCGGCGTCAAGCCCATCGGCGGCACGCTCCGCTGGTACCTGGATCAGGAAGCGTGTCCGCAGCCGGTGTAATCGGCGATGGTTCAACGGACTTATCGTGTGCCTATGTCAAATGATACCGCCAACACGGGTGATCCAAGTGTCGCGGGCGTTCCCGAAGGCGATGGTCACACGATAGTGCCGGTCACACTCACGATCCTGGGCGCGAAAGTAACCGGGGCGGCCCGTGTCCCGTCGGGTGTTTCCAGCGTGAAGGAAATGCTCCCCGCGTTCCGCGTTGTTGCCGACGCCGTAGTGCTTCTCACCGAGCGGTCCATCAACCAGCACGGCGGGAAACTGTCGTGCGAAAAAGGATGCGGCGCGTGTTGCCGCCAACTTGTGCCGGTGGCGCACGCGGAGGCAAGGCGACTGGCCGAGGTGATCGACGCGATGCCCGAGCCGCGACGGAGTACGCTGCGTGATCGGTTCACGGACGCTGTTCGCCGCGTGCGTGACGCGGGGCTATTCGCGCGATTGAGCGACCCGGACGCTTTCGAAGCCGACGAACTTCGCGCCGTGCCGATGCAGTATTTTCGACTCGGTATCGCTTGCCCGTTCCTCGAAGATGAATCGTGCTCGATCTATGCCGAGCGGCCCCTGGCGTGCCGTGAATACCTCGTCACATCCCCCGCCGCGTTCTGTGCCAGTCCCGATGAGCGGGTCGCCGCGGTGCGTATGCCGCTGAAATCGTCCGAGGCGCTTGCTCGTCTTGATGGCACACACGACGCCCGGTACGTCAAGCGTGTACCGCTCACGTTGTCGCTCGTCTTCTCGGCGTCGATCCACGAACCTGATGAGGCCCGCACCGGAGCCGCCATCTTGCAAGAGTTTCTCGACCACTTGGAACGAACGCGCCCCGTGAACGAAGACGACGCCGACCGATCCTGATGACCATCGACTGGCCTACTCCGTTCACTTGCCGATGCAGAAGGTCGCGAAGATTCGCCCGATTACATCGTCCGGTGAAAGCCGCCCCACCAGGTCGCACGCCGCGTCTAGGGCTTCCCGAAGCGAACCCGCAATGAGTTCCGGCGATGCGAGCGCACGCTCGCTACGTCGTGCGTCGAGCAGCACGAGCGTGTCTTCGAGCGAATCAACCGCCCGAGCGATTGCACGGCGGTGCCGCGGCAGTACACAGCCCAACGCCGACGACACGCGCCCCTCTTCGCCCCCCCACGCCGCGTCGGCGATCGCACGTCGCAGCGGGCCGAGGTTCCAGCCATCGAGCGCACAGACCCCGAGCGTCCCGGCCGTTGCGATCGCGCTCTGCGCACGCACCAAATCGGCTTTGGTCTGCACACGCACCACCGTTTGCGAGGCACGACCCGGCGTGGTATCCGATTCCCTCAGCCGGTCGCGGTACGAACCCCGCGGATCGCAGTACACCACGACATCCGCCTCCGCAATGGCGGCACGCGCTCGCGCTTGCGCGTTTGTGTCGATGCTCGGCGTGTGGTTCATCCGCTCCATGTCGGTGGTGCCGGTGACTTCTTCGTGTCGGTACACATCATCGAGGCCTGCCAGGTCCACGAGCCGAACCACCAGCCCCGGCGCGGCGTCGGAGAGGTCGAGGTCTTCCGCGATGACGTCGCGCGTGGTCCCCGCCGCCGCCGAAACAACCGATCGATGCCGGCCCAGAAGTGCGTTGAACAGCGTGGATTTTCCGGCATTCGGTGCGCCCGCGAGCACGACGCTAGGCAGCACCGAGTGACGTTCCGAGCCGCGAGACGACCCCAGTTCGCGCCGGAGTTCGTCGGCAAGCGTGCCGACGCGCAGCCGTAGGTCCGCGGGTGAGATCGGCACCACGTCTTCCTGATCCGTGAAATCGATCCCGGCTTCGACCAGTGCTAGGAGGGTCGCTAGTTCGTCAACATGTTGCTCGTGCTGCTTCCCCGCATCGCCCTGCATCACTCGGCGTGCCGCGGCGAGTTCATCGTCATTCCTCGCGGCGATCGTCGCGGCCACCCCCTCGGCCTGCGCGAGTGTGAGCCGTCCGTTCAGGTACGCTCGGGCCGAGAACTCGCCGGGCGTCGCTTCGCGCACGCCGCGTTGTGTCGTGAACCCGCAGATGACTCGTTCGATCAACCTGGGGTTTCCCGGCACGAGCAGTTCAGCACTCGCTTCTCCGGTATACGAACGCGGCGAAGGGTACATCGCCACCAGGATCGGGAGCATGAGTGATTCGGCTGTCACCGTGGGCGAATCCCGTTCGATTCGCAGCCGCGCAGCGAGGAACGACGCCCGCGTGGGCCAATCGATCGGCGGATCGGTCGACGTGCGGAGTACTTCGGGAACGAGCGGCCCAGAGAGACGTACCAGCGCCCGCGTGCTGCTTCCCCAGCCGGTTGCGAGCGCCACGATGGTGTCGACGGTTTGCATCGGTCGTGCCTGCGGGCAATGGCGGGCCTTGCGCGAGAGTACCTGAACACGCGGTCCCGGGAGTGCAAATCACGCTTCGAGCGATTCCAGTTCACTGCTGAGTGCTTCGACGATGCGCTGCACCGTGGCGTCGCCGAAGTCGAACTCCAGCCCCGCCGCCGCGAACAGGTCCGGCAACGGGCGTGACCCGCCCAGCGACAGCGCGCGAACGTAAGCATCGACCGCCGTTCGTTCGCCTTCACGCTTGGATCGGAGCCACAGTTGCAGTGACCCGAGTTGTGCGATGCCGTATTCGATGTAGTACATCGGGTGCCCGAAGAGGTGGGGCTGGCGCTGCCAGACCGCCCGGCGGAGTTCGTCCATCGTCGGCGAACTGCCCGGCGCGTCGGTGGGGTCGCTCCAACTCACGCCGCGCCCGAACCGCTCGTCGAGCGAGAGCCAGAACTCGTCGCGCTGTGCGGGTGTGTGTGACGGATTCGCGTAAATCCAATGCTGGAACGCATCGATGGTTGCGACCCACGGCAGGATCGTGATACAGTCTTCCAGGTGCGACCGGCGCGCACGGGCGAGTGTTTCGGGGGTCGAGTAGAATCCCGACGGCCCGCCCAAGTGCGGCATCGTCAGGTGTTCCATCGACATGCTCGCCACCTCCGCGAACTCGATCGGCGAGTGCCGGTACTCCACCAGCGGTTCACGCACGCACAGCATCGAATGGAAGGCGTGCCCCGCTTCGTGTACCATCGTCATCACGTCACGCTGAAGCCCGGCGGCGTTCATGAAGATAAACGGTTTCCGCACGCGGTCCCGCATATATTGGTACCCGCCGGGGCGCTTGCCCTTGCGAGAATCAAGGTCCAGCCCTTCAGACCGCATCGCTGCGCCCGTGGGTGCAGGCACGCCGCTCGACTGGTTCTCGCCATCGTTAGCTAGCGTTCGCATCATCCCCGCCAACCGGTCGTCCAGCCGCTCGAACGTGGCGACGGACTTGCGCACCAGGTCGCGCCCCCCCTCGAACGGGCGAAGCGGTGCCCGCCCTTTTTCGTCCACCGCCAGGTCCCACGGCCGCAGCACGCTCACCCCCATCGATCGTCGGCGCTGCTCGTCCATCTTCCGCATCAGCGGTACGACATGCTTTTCCACGGCATCCCAATACGCCTTGCAATGCCCCGGCGTGTAATCAAACCGCTCTCGCTCGTGGAACACATACCCGATGTAGTTCTCGAACCCCGCGTTGCGCGACATCGCGTGCCGGCGAGTGATCATCCGGTTGTATACGTCGTTGAGCGCGTCCCGATCCTGATATCGGCGAACCGCAATCGCTCGCCACGCACTCTCGCGCAGCGCCCGGTCGGTCTGCTCCAAATACCGGCTCATCTGCGGCAGCGTCTGCTCACGCCCGTCGAACTGCACCGTCTGCGCCCCCGCGATGGTGTCGTATTCCTGCGATAGTTTTGAGAGTTCCGTCTGGATCGGGATGTTCGTTTCTCGGAACAACTCGACCGCTCCCCGGCGCGAACGGCTTAGTACGGTGTACCTCGCGTCATCGAGCGGGAACTGCTGGTTGAGCGCGACATGTTTGCGATCGAGTTCAAAGTCGATCGGTTTGAGTTTCGGGGGGACGGATTCGATGTAGCGTGTGTACGCCGCGTTCGCCGCGGCGTCGTCGGTGTTGCAACTCATGGTGATGTAGAGCCGCGCACGCGACTCACTGCACGCGGCGGCGAGTTCGCTCCGATCGCGGATCCACTGTTCAAACTCGGCGGGCGAATGCACCGCCCGGTCGCGCAGTTCGTGCAGCAACGGCTCGATGTTCGCCCACTGCGTCGCGTCCAGGTCCGCGGGCACAAAAGTCGTGTCGATCAAGTTCATCGCACAGTGTATTACACTGCGCGCACACAAGATGCATCCACAGCATCAAACACGATCGGCTGGTTACGCCGCGCGGTTCCGGCGAAGCCGCAGACCGACCCGGAACATCCCGTCCGCGTCCGGTTCGTTGGGGCAACAGACCGCCAGAGCGGCGACGCGGGTATGCGATTGCCCGATCGCGGGACGGGTACCGCGCCCGGCGACTTCGCTCAGAAAGTACACCACCGCTCCCGCTGGCACCGGCACGGGGCTACGAACCCCCAGCCCGCTGTCGCTGGAGTCCACGACCTGGACCCACGACAACCCGGATTGGCCCTGGTGATCACGGAAACTCGCCATTACTCGGCCGGTTTCGATGTCGCGTGCTTCACGCCGACGGTCGAAGCGCAGTACATCACCACCTGACCGGCTCGTTACGCGAGACGGCCGCACGGGCGCTTGCAGAATCATGTTGTGACCTTCCCTAGTCCTTCCCACCCGCCTGGGACCACCAATTTGAATCACACCACACAGAATGAGGCCCACCATGACCTCATCTGTCTCATCGGTCCACCACACGGGCGGCTTGAAATCTTGCCGGGGTTCTCGCGCGAGCGCACGAAAAACCCACCACGAGAGCGCAGTAATCGCACACTGGCTCCACAAAGTCGCCGGTCAGACTGTTGCTTCTTCTCGATCGCGTGACTGCCGCTCGGACCGTTTGCGCATGCTCTCGTCCAGGATTTTTTTGCGCAGGCGGATTCCCTTTGGCGTGATCTCGACGAGTTCGTCGTCTTCGATGTATTCCAGCGCGGCTTCCAGGCCGACTTTGCGCGGGGTTTTGAGCACGACGGTCTTGTCCTTGCTCGCGGCCCGCATGTTGTCCAGGTGCTTCAGGCGCGTGATGTTGACAACCAGATCGTTATCGCGGGTGTGCTCGCCGACGATCTGCCCGCCGTAGACCTTCTCGCCGGGCGAGATGAACATGATCCCGCGGTCGGCGAGGAGTTCGCAGGCGTAGGTGGTGACCGCGCCGGTTTCGATGGAGATCAGCACCCCCTGCTGGCGGCTGGCGGGCGCGGTGGAGATGGGCGCGAAGCGCTCGAAGGTGTGGTGCATGATCGCTTCGCCCTGCGTCGCGGTGAGGAGGCGCGAGCGGAGTCCGATGAGCCCGCGGGCGGGGATCTCGAACTCCAGGTGCGTCATGGTGTCGCCGCGAGGCTCCATGCTCTTGAGTTCGCCCTTGCGCGCGCCCACGAGTTCCATCACCGGCCCCACCGCCGTGTTGGGCGCATCGACCACCAGCCATTCGATTGGCTCGTGCGTTTCGCCGTTGATCTGCTTCAGCACGACCCTCGGCTTGCCGACGGAGAGTTCGTACCCCTCGCGCCGCATCGTCTCGAGTAGCACGCCCAGGTGCAGCAGACCACGACCGGATACGATGAACTCGTCGCTAGTGTTCCCGGGTTCGACTTTGAGCGCGACGTTGTGCTGGAGTTCTTTTTCCAGGCGGTCGCGGATCTGGCGGCTCGTGACGTACTCCCCGTCCTGGCCGGCGAACGGCGAGTCGTTGATGCGGAACATCATCGTGAGTGTCGGCTCATCGACACGCACCGGGGGGAGCGCCTTGGGATTCGCCAGGTCGGCGATGGTGTCGCCGATGTCCACGCTTTCCAGCCCGATCAGCGCGCAGATATCGCCCGCGCTCATCTCGGTGGCTTCAGCGCGACCCAGCCCCTGGAAACGCATGATTTTTTGTGCCTTGCACGTCACGACCCGCCCGTCCATCTTCATCACCGCGACCTGCTGCCCGGCGCGGATGGTGCCGTTGAAGACACGCCCGATGCCTATACGCCCAACGTAGTCGTTGTAGTCCAGGGTGGTAATGAGCATCTGGAGCGGCGCGGAGGCGTCGTCCTTCGGTGCGGGCACCTGATTCACGATCACCTCGAAGATGGGGCGCATGTCGGCGCTGGCGTGCCCGGGCAAGCCGTCTTTGCCGGAAGCCGCGATCGCCGCGTCCTGGTCCATCGTCGCCCAGCCCGCGCGCCCCGAGGCATACACGATCGGAAAGTCCAACGCGTGGTCGTCCGCGCCGAGTTCGATGAGCAGGTCGAAGACCTCGTTGATGACTTCGTTGATCCGTGAATCAGGCCGGTCGCACTTGTTCACCACCACGATCGGCTTCAGCCCCGCTTCGATCGCTTTGCTCAGCACGAACCGTGTCTGGGGCATCGCGCCTTCGGACGAATCGACCAGCAGCAAGCACCCGTCTGCCATTCGCATGACGCGCTCGACCTCGCCCCCGAAGTCGGCGTGGCCGGGGGTGTCGATGATGTTGATCGCATAGGTCTCAAGTGTCGCGCTCGCCCCCTCACCGACGGCCTTAACGTACGTCACTGCGCAGTTCTTGGACAGAATCGTGATCCCACGCTCACGCTCGAGCGGATTGGAGTCCATGATTAGGTCGTGCTGACCGCCCGCGAGTTT
Source organism: Phycisphaerales bacterium (assembly GCA_041742635.1). GTDB lineage: Bacteria > Planctomycetota > Phycisphaerae > Phycisphaerales > UBA1924 > JTS-AC122. Next base: position 16,497 of record JBGSIF010000272.1, on the reverse strand, counting down.
TTCCAGTTCCCCGGCGCGGAACATGCCCGACTGCTTCAGCAGTTGGTCTACCAGCGTGGTTTTGCCATGGTCGACGTGTGCAATAATGGCGACATTGCGGAGGTTTGATCGGATTGAGTTTGGTGTCGGCGGCATGGTGATGGGGATGAACGGGGGTGCGTCGGTTCGCCGCGGTAGAGGCACCGGCGAGCGTAAGCACTTCAAACTGTGTTTGTTCGGACCGGGTTTGTTGAATACGAGCGGTGTAGTGTAGGTCGATCGATACCGCTGCGTATGCAAAGATCGCGCAGTGAGCCTGAGGTGAAATAGACCCAGGCCGATCTGCATTCTATCGCACGACATGGTTTTGTTATCGGACACTGGCGAAATTGGTAGTCAACCACTCAATCGGACCTCTTCCACCAGTTCGTGCGTCGCCCCGCCCGGCCGAAGCAGACTCTTCATCACCCTGACAGAGGCGACTTTGAACGGTGGCAGTTCGATTGACGTGTCGATCGGATCCGGTCGGGCTTCGTGCTCGAACCGGCAGAGCGTCAGGTGCGGGCGAAAACTGGGGTCGTTCGTAGGGTCGGGATTCCGGGTCTGCTTTGCCAATCGGTGCGCGAGGCGACGATGCAGTTCGATGACCGCACCCGGCGAGGAAGTTTCGAGTGCCACGAGTCGGGGCGGCCCGATCTCGGGTAGTGTTCGCACTCGTGTGGGCTGCAACTCGAAAGGTGCGATGCCCGCAGCCGATCGTCTCACGGATTCAAGTACTTCCTCGGCACGGCGCGGGGCCGTATCCCCAATAAACTGGAGCGTGACGTGCAGGTGTTCCGGCTTCGTGCGAACATGCGCACCCAGCGAGAACAAATTCAAGCACGCCAGCATTCGGTCGGTAGAGTCCAGCGCGGGGTACGCGCCGACAAAGAGCCTGTGAATCCCTGGTTGCCGCTGGAGCACAGCGAACTCCTACAATAACAGACTGTACGATCGTCTATGTTCGGATCTGGGTTTGGATCCCGTGGTGTACAGGAATGGGACAAGTCCGCCGTAGGCGATTCTTAGAGCCGAACACAGAGTCGATCCTTGGTCTGAGTTGGATGGAGCCTAGCGATGGTCAAACGCTTTGTTGTGGCATATGACGGATCGCCGCTGGCGCGCGAGGCGTTCGCCTACGCGGCGATGCTGGCCAAGCAACTCCGAGCTGAGATCCACGCGGTGCATGTCCTCGAACCGTCGATAGATGCTGCGCTACTCGCGGATCCGGCGATGATCGCCGACCCGCTGATGCCGCCGGTGATCCTGTCTCCAGCGGACCTGCCGGACGAGCCCGCGCTGCGGAAGCAAGCCGAGGGGTTGCTGGAAGAACTCGACGACTCGTGTGAGTCGATGGAAGTGCTCTACACCCAGAGCATCACGCGTGGCGTGCTGATCGATGTGCTGGTCGGCATCTCACGTCCCACCGACGTGATCGCATTGGGGCTGACGGGACGCTTCCGGCGAACTGGGATTGGTTCAACCACCCGCTCGCTCGTTACTTCGGCACCGTGCCCGGTATTGGTCGTGAGCGGCCCACTATCTCCGATCAACCGCGTGCTGACTGCTTACGACGGAACCATCCCTTCGACACGAGCGACGATTTTCGCCCGTAACCTCGCCCGGCAGTCCGGTTGGCCGCTCTCGATCCTGGCTGTCCCGCGGGACGAACTCTCGCTCGAAGAAGCCATCGAGTGGTCTCAGCAACTCGCCAAAGATGCACAGGTGATGACGCTCAGCCGAGCGTTGGGATCCGAAGCCGAACTCATCGAGCGAACGGCGGGCGCGGATCCATACGCCCTGCTCGTCATGGGAGCCTACGCCGATACGTGGTTCAAAGACTTGTTCGCCGCGGGTGGCGGCACCACCAACCACGTCCTCACGCACCTCAGGGCACCTGTGGTGCTGGTTCCGAGGCAGGTCAAGACGGAAGACTGAACGTCGTTGCCGGTGTTGGGGTGGCGTATCTCGACGCCGAGTCTGAACGGTGATTACTGCGCCTGCCGTATCGCGCGTGCGGGCACCGTGACCCTGCACTTGGGGAGCGACGCGGGCACCGAAAGTGCGGCGGCCGCGTGCGACGCGGGTCGATCTGCGATCGGTTCATACTCAAGTGATAAATCAAAGTCCGCGTGACCGGCTTCGGCACTGGGGACCACTTCAACGCTGGTGATCGACACCGTCCGGGCTTCGCGCCGGTGCATGAGCACACTGATCTCGGCCCGATCGGCCCAAGTATGTCGATGGAAACGATCCTGTTCGGCGGCCAGTTCGGTCAACGGGCCGCGCGCCGCTCGCACCATTCGGTTGAACAGTGCGATCCTGGGCTTCACCAGCGGATCGCCCAGCCCGCTGCTGACAAAGCACGCCGGTCCGGGCGCGTGCTCTCGTAGCACCAGTTCGCTCCGGTTCCACGACGCTTCCACCGCGGCGAAACCCTGCTGACACGGGTCGTTACTGGGCGCGACCGCGATGAGCCGGAACGGCGCGAATCGCATCAGATCAAAGACATCCAGCCGCCGAAAGACCTCCGTCAGCGACCGCGACGCCCCTGCGAGCGAAAACAGCCGAGGAATGATCACCCCGCGAGAGAGCAACTGTTCCCGTGGGGGCAGGACGGGTGCTGGGATCGGATTGCCGTTCAGAATGCACAGCACCAGCCCGGAAGTGGACCCACCGATCCACGTTCCGCCTCCGGCGGGATCAATCGGATAGATCGCCCTTTCCCTATTTGGGAGCGATGATGTCCCGTTGGCAGGATCTGGGGTGAAGTCGTGCCACCGTGGATCAACCGCGGGCGGTCTGCTACGAAGTTCATCACGATTGGTCACCAGCCTGAACCCGATCGGTCGTCCCGTCCCAGCGTTCGACGCGATCAATCCCGGCCAGTTCGCAGTCCCGTTCGAGGCGTGCGAAAAATGAGCCGCGGCGACGTTGGCAGATGCGAGGAAGGGGATGATCGAGACGGTGCACATGCAGCGAGTTCAGCCGGCCATCGTAGCCTGTTCGGTACATCTGTGTCGAACCACTACGAGCGCGTTACACGCGACCGCACTTTCTAGTTTCTCGGACGCACGTCGGAGAGTCCGACCATATTGCTTCGCTGACTCGAATCGACGAGAAGTCAACTCTTTTCGGCACATGACACATCCGATCCATGGCGTTCGGCTTGTTCTCACTGGAATTGCAGTAGCGATCCCCCAGTGCTGTCACGTCTGCTCAATACCGCTCATCGGCTGCGCAGACATCGAGAGATCATCCCCTGCCCAATTACGCTCGATGAGGACGTGCCACGCGAGGCCGGCGATCATCGCCGCGTTGTCGAGGCAGTACGCCATCGGCGGGATGCGCACATCGAACTCTCTGGAGTCCGTCCTCGGCTTCGACCCAAGCCGCACGAGTTCTTCACGCAGTCGTGAGTTCGCGCTCACACCGCCCCCGACGAACAGCGTGCGGCAGTCTGGGTTCTGCTCCAAGGCGCGCCGTACTTTGATCATCACCGCCTGCATCGCCGCGCTTTGGAAACTCGCCGCGAGGTCCGCATGAGAAAGTCCCGACGCCGGGACGGCCAGCCCCGTCGTCGGCCCCGCGCCGGGCGTTCCCAGCGGTTTCCCCGCACGCGACGGATGCACCGGCACTCCCTTCGCCGCGTAGAGCAGCGAGGTTTTGAGGCCCGAGAATGAAAAATCGAGCGATTCGGCACCGAGTCGGCTGATGGGCAACTGCATGGCGACCGGATTACCAGTCTGTGCCAGCCGATCCAGTGCGGGTCCGCCCGGGAATCCCAACCCGAGTATGGAGGCGGCCTTGTCATACGCCTCGCCGACCGCGTCGTCGATCGTGGAGCCGATCCGGCGCAGCCGTGTCGGAGAGTCGCACCGATACAGCGCCGTATGGCCGCCGCTCACGACCAATCCGATCGCCGGGAACCGTGGCCGCACGAAGCCCTCGCCCGCCGAGCCTGTGCCCCGCCGCGGCTCACGCAGACACGGGGCGTAGAGATGAGCCTGTACATGATCGATCCCGATAAACGGGACGCCGAGCGCCCATGCGAGCGCCTTGGCCCCGCTCACGCCGACGAGTAGGCAGCCGATAAGCCCGGGACGATTCCCCACCGCGACCGCGCTGATCTGGTGCAGCGAGATGCGTGCGTCTTGGATCGCTTGTCGGACGACGGGCAGTAACCGCTCCGCGTGCGCCCGGCTGGCGATCTCCGGCACCACCCCGCGGTACTCCTCGTGCAGTTCGTTCTGCGACGCGATGATGTTGCTGAGCACATACGTGCCCGACGAGTCGCACCGCACAACCGCCGCCGCGGTCTCGTCGCACGAACTCTCGATCCCGAGGATTAATGCCGAGTCAGGAATGGACCGGGATAGCGGCGTCATCGTACAAGGTTACGCGCCAGCCGTTCATTCAGCGTGCGGTCGTGTTCGACGTTCAACGTCGCACGATGTCTAAGAGTGCGTCAACGACGGTTGGCTCCCCGCCGGCGACAGAGTAAAACGCGGTTCGCCGATCGGAACTGAAGCGTACGTCGAAAGAGGGTGACTTCAGCACCACCGGCGTCTGTGGCTCTCGGGCGAGTTGAGCGAGCGCCCGCACCACGGCCCCTCTGGACCACGCATCGTTCTCGCTTCCAACTGCTTCCGACGCCACACTCGCCGTTCCGCCAGCGTAAGCACTTGCAACCGCGGTTCCTGCGGCCCGCACGGTTCCTGACTTCCCATGTATTTGATCCCCCGAATGCAGCAGTGACACCCGCACTCCACGTCGCGTATCCCCGTCGCGCGTGACCCCGGAGATATCCACCACAACCATCGCCGCACCCGGCCCCAGTACCTCCATCGAACCGCTGGTCAGATCGACGCCGACGGCACAGTTCTCTTCAACGCCGAACCCCGGCCCCTTTCCGGTCATTTCGAGCGCGACCACCAGCCGGCCCAGCCGACCGCGCCGCAGAAAATGCTGATCGGTCATGCCGAAGGGAAGGAACGCCATGCCGGGGCCGACGCTGAAACTGGTTTCTTCGGAGTTCTCGCGGGTCAGGCCGAGCAAAGCGTCTTCGCTTCGCCCGCCGAGGATCATCGATTCCGACATCATCGCCGCGCCGGCCGACGTGCCGCCGATCGCACCCCCGCGCTGCAGGACGCGCCGCGCCGCGTGATACGCCGGCGTATCCACCGTCCCCCCTGCCCCGCCTGGCCCCCCGGCCACACTCACGACGGGGCGGAACACCGACACAATCCGCTTTTGATCCCCGCCGGTGAACCATAAGCCTTGGCACGCATCGATCTGATTCACAACATCGGGGTTCGACGCATCCTGCGGGTTCTTCGTGGTGAGGTCGATGATCCGCACGTCGCGCGTGCCTGCGTACATGCGGAGCGTCGCCGCCGCCGATGCCCCACTGGTTTCGGGCACCCCGCTCGCGGTCGGTAATACACCGATCACTGCGTCGGTGGGCAGTCGCGCAATAAATGCCGAATAGACCTCGCGGCTGTCCTCCTCGACCGCTCCGCCGGCGATGACGAGGTACCCCCGTGCATCACTGTCGGCCGAAGCGCACCCGCCGATCGCACACGCCAGCACGCTCATCAGGACGATCGAAAGCAGCGTTCGCATTACTTCTCCCAGATTGCGACATCGAACCGACCACCCGAGTCCGCCGCCCCACGGAACATCCCCAGCGTGCTATACGGCATCGCTATCTGACCCGTGCGGCTGACCGCGATCAGCCCGCCATCGTCCGCTTTCAATCGCTCGAAGATCACTGTCCGGGCTGCTCGTTCCACGTCCGCCCCGATGTACTGCATAATTGCCGACACCTGAAAAGCGGCGGCGTGACGGATGAACTCTTCCCCGGTGCCGGTACAAGACACCGCACATGTTGCGTTGCTCGCGTACGTGCCGGCCCCGATCACCGGAGAATCACCCACACGTCCGAAACGTTTGCCCGTCATCCCACCTGTCGAGGTCGCCGCGGCCAGGTTTCCATGACGATCCAGCGCGACGCACCCCACGGTCCCGCGCGACTTCGGTTCCCATGCGTTCTTCTCCTCCTGCTCTCGACGCCACTGCTCCAGCGACTCACGGCGCCGCGGCGTGTCAAAGTACGACGGATCCACCCGCTCCACACCCATCTGCCCCGCGAACTCCTCCGCACCGCCCGCGGCAAGCATCACATGCGGCGTGCGCTCCATGACGAGGCGCGCCAACGAGATCGGATTCTTCACTGTCCGAACGCCCGCGACCGCACCGCACGCGAGTGTGCGTCCATCCATGATGGATGCATCGAGTTCGTGGATTCCATCCGCCGTGAACACCGCACCTTTGCCCGCGTTGAATCGCTCGTCGTCCTCCAGCAGACGCACGACGGCTTCAACGACATCCAGCGCGGCGTCCCCTCGCGCCAGCCGATCGCGGCCTTCGCGCAGCGCACGCTCCAGCGACGCGGTGTACCCCTCCCGGTCTGCTTTGAGTGCGTTGCGCTCGATGACTCCTGCGCCGCCGTGGATGGCAATGGCGTATTCCATTTGAGTGCTTTCGACGTCTGCCCCCGGCGATGGGTGCGTTCGTGCGGTCTGAGCACACCCGGCACACACCGACACCATCAGGGCGCAGAACGCCACGAACTGGTTCTTCATCGTTGATCTCTCCGTATTGTGTCCACGGATGCAGTGTACCAAAGCCGCCGCGATGATGCCGCGGGCAGACAATACGAACAGGAGCGTACCCTCGCGGTACGCCCTGATCATGCCCGAATCATCGATTCGGCTACGGCTGTACCTGCGGACGCCCCGTCGGCGCATCCGGCGTAGTCATCTCCGCCGCTTCGGCCTTCAGGGCCACAATTGATTGTTCGATCAGCACCAGCATCTTCTCGCGCCCGCTGTTCTCCGCGCCCCACTCGGCGAGCCGTTGGTCCGGGGCGCGATTCCCCGGCATCTCGTCGCGCTGCTTGGCCGCCTTGAGTTGGTCGCGTACCTGCTCCAACCCAGTAATTTCCTGCTGGATCGTCATTGTCACCATCGACCCGAAGTCCTGCACGCCCATCATCCCCATCTGCTGCATGTTCCTCAACTGGCGCTGATCGATGGCGTTCACGCGCCCGTTGTTGAACCGGTTCCAGAGTTCGGCCTGCTCGGCGTCGTCGATCTCGCCCCCGCGTGCTTCGCCGCCGGCGATCAACCGCGGGCGGTACACCGTTGGCATCTGCATCTTGATCCGCATCCGCTTCTGATCCGCCACGCTCTCGATGCCCGCTTCCCACTTGCCCGCCGGGATACCGGTTGCGATGACCGCGGTGCCCGCGACCGGCCGGTACGACGCACTGCGCAGTTCCCACCCACGCTCCAGCTTCAGCATGTCGATCGAGTTCTGCCCCGGCAAATCCCGGTAACTCCCCAGTTCCACTTCCACCGCGATTTTTTCTTCCCCGCGTCTCACCACCACCGACAGTTTCTCCCCCGGATCCTTGGACACGATGTGCGCCCCGAGCCGGTTCCACGCGTCGCGCGAGCGGAGTTTTTCTCCCTCCACCTCGATGATCATATCCCCTTCCTTGAGGGACTTGTACGACGGGAACTGCGGATAGGTTTTTTCCAGCACAACACGTTCGGGGATCGGAAGCCGCGAGAACTGCACGCCCATCGCGGCCCGCGTCGTGCCGAAGTATCGTCCCTTCGCCGCGTCGATCAGCCGATACCGCTGCTCACCCGTGAGAGTTTCTTGTCGCAGCGTGCCTTCAATATCTCGCAGACTGAACGCCGGATCGTTAGCGAGTAGGCTCTGCGCCTCTTCTCGCTCCATCGCTACCGGCGAGTTCAGTTTCGCCACTGCCGTGGCGTATTCCGCTGCCTTGGATTCTCGGTTCGTGACACCCGATTGGCCCTTCGCGGCTCCACCCGTGTCGTTCCCGGCAGGCTGCGCCATGACCGGCACCCAAGCCGATACTGCAGCGGCGATGATCCCAACACGACGCCCGAGGCATTGATTCGTTCGCCGCTTGCTTGACGATGCTTGTTCACCTGTCCTCACAGCCGGCCTCCAATCACATACCAGCCCCTCACCCGTTCCCAACGTCGCAACTCGCCGTCCTCTCGTCTTTAGTTGATCAGAGCGTCCGCGTTGCGGGCGATCCAACCGACTTTCCGCCGCACGACCCGGAGCAGCCCCATTGGGTCTACCTTGCCGAACCGACCGGTGATCGCAATTGGCACGGCGGCCTCTCCGATCAACGCTTGAATCATCAACCAAGGCACCGCACGGCGTTCGCCGGACGTGAGCACGCCGCCCAGTCCAAAATGATACCCCTCCAAGAAGGCCCGGTAGCGGTCCACGTCCAGTTCCGCCGACTTCAGCCCGCGACGGTCGCTGCCTGGCGGTTCCGACGTCCGAGAACTCGTGCTGCTTGCCTCGGGTATCGACGGAGTTGAATCCGCCGGCCGGCTCATCGCAAACTGCAACGCCCCGTTCGCAACATCGATCACTCGATGCCCAGGCCGAGCCGAATCAAAGTCCAAGACACACACCACCCCGCTTGTTTCGTCGCCACCAATGCGGAACAGCATGTTCCCGGGGTGCCAGTCGCCGTGAATAAATGGACCGGACTTCCAATCCCGCTCTGTCGCGCGTGCTTCGACCGCCGCTCGCCGGTACTCATCGAGCAATCCCAGCGTGACCTCGCGCCGGTCAGGGTCATCAAACCGCTTGGGGATGCGTGCCAGCGCAGTCGGGACATGCACTGAATCATGGAATGTTCCAGCCGATGGCACCCCCACCCCGGTCGGCGCAAAGCCGTCCAGTGTGCGGTGCAGCACGGCGAGGGTGCATCCGGCAGCGCGTGCATCCGCGGTCGACTTTGCGTCCTCGCGCCCTTCGATATACCGGTACAACTCGTAGGTATACCCGCGCATCTGGAGCATGGAGTTGTTGCCCGCTCGCGTGCCGATCAGCCCCGGCGCTGGGAAAGCGCGTGCAAGCAGGTAGAGCACAAGTTCATGCCCGAACGCCACCCGCTTCGGGTCCGAGCGAGCGGGCGCCAGCCGTTTCAGAATGTACTTCCCCGTGCTGGTCTCCATCACCACTTTCGGCGACGAGCCTGATCCCCGTTTGAGTCGCTCCACCCGGGTGATGACGCCGACGTCATACCGCGCGCACACGAGCGCGAGTTCACCGGCGGTGATGGTCGATGCCGCCGATCGGCGCACCTTTGGCTCCGGCTCGCGTCGCGCCGAGCCGCCCCCCCTCTCGGTCTGCCGGCGTTGTTCGTCCTTGTTCTCCATGACGACCCGCCATCCGTTACTCGACGTTCTGCACCTGCTCCTTGATCCGATCGATCGCACCTTTGACTTCGACAATCGCCCGGGCGATCTCCGAATCGTTGCACTTACTCGCAATGGTGTTGGCCTCGCGCAGCATTTCTTGCGCCACGAAGTCGAGTGTACGGCCCACGGGCTGCCCACCTTCGCGGAGAATCAACTCCGAAAACTGATCGATATGCCCGCTGAGCCGGGAGATTTCTTCGTTGATATCCGTGCGTTCCGCCGCGATGGCGACCTCTCGGACGATCTCGACCGCTTCGAGTTTCAGCCCGGCTTCCGCGAGGAGCGTGTCGATTTTCGCGCGCAGACGTTTCTCGAACTCCGCCACGGTCGTCGGGGCGCGTTCACGCACCAACTTCAGCCGTTCGGCCATGACATCGCGGTTCGCCAGCAGGTCTTGCAGCAGCACACCCCCCTCGGTCGCACGCATCTTCAGCAACCCTTCGCACGCGCGGTCGAGCAGTTTCAGGAACGCTTTTCGAGCGCGTTCTAGACGTTGTTCCTCATTCGCCGGCGGCTGGAGCACTCCTGGAAGGGTCAATAGGGCCGCTATATCAATCTTCAGTTCACCCGATTTGACCTGCGGGGTCTGCTTGATCTTCTCGATATACCGCGAGAGGGCTTTCTCATTAATGTCGTGCGCGGCGTCCTCCGACACGTCCGAACAGCGCGCGGTCAGGAAGACCGACCCGCGAGTCAAGCGGTGCCGCAGTTGAGTTTCGATCTCCGCTTCGAGTCCTTGGAACTCATCGGGCAGACGGATCACCGCTTTGAAGTACTTGCTGTTCAGCGAGCGGATCTCAAGGAAGTGGGTTGCGCCGCCTTCTTGGGATGATGCCTCGCCATAGCCCGTCATGCTTCGGATCAAAGATGCCTCCTGGGAAAAATGTCTATCCTGACCGGCCCATCCATGCAGGCTGCTGATTCGTGCCGACGTCCGCACGTCGAAACCGGCACATCGACTGATAGTGTAACCGAACTTCAGCCGCTCGCCCCGTCTACACCCTACCCCACACATGTTCGACTGACCCGTTCGGGTCCACCTACTGTCTCGTGCGAAGTTGGCTGGGTGTATCACTCCTGCGGTAGTGGGGGGTAGGAGATTATCACATGGGTCGCGTACTGATTGCATTGCTCGTGGCAGTTTTGCTCCCTCTCCGCTTGTTGGCTCAGTCGACGCCCGACATCCCGGTCACATGGACCGGCGCGGTCGAACTCCCCGGCGGGATGAAACTCGAGTTCTCCGTCGACCTGAAGAAAAACACCGGCACCATCTCGATCCCGATGCAAGGGGTCAAAGACCTCGCACTCAGCGACGTGGCAGCGACCGACAAAGAACTCCGGTTTTCCATCAAGGCCGCCGGCGCGGTCTGGGAACTCGCCGTGGCACCGGACGGTACGACCGCGTCGGGCGTGCTGAAGCAGGGCGGCGAGTTCAAAACCACCATGAAACGGCTTGCCGCGGGCGAGTCCGCGTCGAAGGAGTTGAAACGCCCCCAGCATCCCAAACCGCCTTATCCGTATGAAACGATCGAGGTGTACTTCGAGAACAAAGCCGCTGGCGCGACGTTGGCGGGCACGCTGTCGCTGCCCAGGGGAACCGGTCCGTTCCCGTGCGCGGTGCTCGTGTCCGGCTCCGGCCCGCAGGACCGAGATGAAGACCTTCTCGGACACAAGCCGTTCCTTGTCCTCGCGGACCATCTCACGCGCCACGGGGTCGCGGTGCTGCGCTACGACGACCGGGGGACGGCCAAATCCACCGGCGACTTCGCGACGTCGACTTCCGACGACTTCGCCGATGACGCGCTCGCGGGCGTCGAGTTCCTACGCACGCGGGGTGAAATCGATCCGAAACGCATCGGGATCATCGGGCATAGCGAGGGCGGGCTGATCGCCCCCATCGTCGCGGGCAAGTCCAAGGATGTTTCGTTTATCGTGTTGCTTGCGGGCACGGGGATCAGTGGGGCGGAGTTGCTGCCGATTCAGAGCAAACTGATCTCGATCGCCAGCGGAACGGACCCCGCCGAGGCCGAGGTGCAGTCCGCGGAGAGCCGGCAAATTCTGGCGATGATCCCCGCCGGGAAGTCGCGCGAAGAAGTCACCGCGGCGATCCGCGCCGCCGGGATCCGGCAACTCCGGGTCGAGAAGCAAACCAAGGACTTGCCGCAAGAGGCGATTGAAGCCAAGGCCGACGAGATCGCGGCGCAGCAGGCCGAACAGTTGTTCAACCCTTGGTTCAAGCGGTTCCTTGCGATGGACCCTCGGGAGAATCTGAAGAATGTCACCTGCCCGGTTCTTGCGGTGTGCGGCGAAAAGGACTTGCAAGTCCCGCCTAAGGACAACCTGCCGCACATCGAGCGGGCATTGAAGAACGCCGGCAACAACGACGTCACAATCGTCGAGTTTCCCGGTTTGAATCATCTGTTTCAGACGTGCAAGACCGGCTCTCCGAGCGAATACGCTGAAATCGAAGAGACGTTCGCGCCGACCGCACTGGACACGATCACGGGCTGGATTCGCAAACGAACCGGGCTTGAAAAATAGTACCAGGTGTGTTCCGATGGAACGGGTTCTCCGATCGGCAGTCTTTGCGCGATCGAACTCGGTGCGCACGCGCGGTGTGCCGGACTAGCCGCATCGAGGCGATTGGTCGATAGACATCTTGTGTGCGTGCTCGGACACTCCTTTCCGTGGGTACCGTTTCGCCGCGCGTGATGGGCGACGGCTTGATTGCTTCATCGCATGAGTGATGTACTTGGCCAGAGCGAAATCGATGCACTGCTCTCGGCGGTCGATACCGGCGAGGTCAAGCAGGAGCGCACGCAGATCGCTATTTTCAGCCGGTCTCGCAAAGACCTCGACACCGTCGAGGTGCGTCAGTACGACTTCAAACGCCCCGAACGGGTGAGCAAGGACCAGATGCGTTCGTTGCAGACCCTGCACGAAGGGTTTGCACGTAACTTCGGCGCGGCATTATCTGGTTTTCTGCGCACGATCGTGGAGATCAAGGTCGCAAACTGCGACCAGATGACGTACGCCGAGTTCATCGCGGGGCTGCCGAACCCGACTTCGTTCAATTTGCTCGAGGCCAGGCCGCTGGAGGGGCAAATCTGTTTGGAGATCAGCCCGCTAATCATCTATCCGATCATCGATCGGTTGCTGGGCGGCACCAACTCGGACCTGTTCATCCCTCAACGACCGTTGACTGTCATCGAAACCCGACTGATCAGCAAAGTGACTTCCCGCGGGCTTGCAGCCCTTGCCGAGGCGTGGGCCGGAGTGAAACTCCTGACGTTCGAGATTGTGGCGAGCGAGAGCAACCCGCAACTCGTTCAGATTGTCCCGCCGAATGAGGTTGTGGTGGTCATCGGGTTCGAGATGAAACTCTCGAACCGGGCAGGAACGATGAACCTGTGCATCCCGTACAACGTGATTGAGCCGATCATCGAGGCGTTGTCGTCGCAGAACTGGTTCAATGTCGCCAAGACAGAAAACACATCCAAGATCCGCACCGCGATCGAAACCAACCTCAACAGCGCGCCGCTCACCGTGACGAGCATCCTCGCGGAAACCTCGATCACGCTCGAAGACCTGATGACCCTGAGTAAAGGCGACATTATCGTGACCGAGCGACCCGCGGCAAGCCCGGTGGTCGTGTGCGTCGAGGGAGAGCGACGGTTCATCGCCAACATCGGGAAGCACAAAGGCAACCGAGCGATCAAAGTCATTCGAGCGATCAAGCCCGAAGAACGGGTCTAGTGGCTGCCCGCGATGCGTGTGCGTCAGCGCACCGGAAACGCCGATGCGAGGTAGTCGGCGAGATACCGCTCGCAGAAAATATCAGCGGCTTGCCGCGTGCCACCGGGCGTCGTTCCCCAGCAGCACGCGAGCGGCAGGTCCGCTGTCAAGCCGACCTGCACCATCAGCACATCGTCGATGACGAACGCGCTGGGCAGTCTTGAAGCGAGGTACGCGGTGCAGGCGTTGACTCCCGGCGCGCCCAGGCTGATCGCCGGTGTTCGCCGCATCGATTCGTCGTTCAAGTACCACACATCGCAGCATACCAGCACTTCGGGTGTCGTACGCGGTTGAACGTGTGGTTGTGCGAGTAGCCCGTCAACGACGCGGTCGCGCATCGCGTACGCGGTCGCTCGGTCGCTGCGTTCGGCGAGCGGGTGAGCGCCGACGACGATCAGCAGCAGTTCGGGTCCATTCGAACGCGAAGATTGGGACATGCGGTACGGTAGCGTGCGAGATCCGGACGAAGCCGGGCACGCTTCACCGGGGCGTGCTACCTGATCGGGCTGGTGGCAACGCCGTGTAAGTCGGTGAGTCGTCGGCGCAGTTCGCGGAGCAGGCGGTACTCTTGCCCTGAATCGCCGAAGCGTCCGACGCGTGCGGTGATTTCCAGCGGAGCGGATTGTTCCGCATCGCGCGTCCGGCGCAGCGTCAGCCAGGCCGGCTCGTCGCGTATGGTGCGAAGTACATAGACCCGCTCACCAGTGTCGTTGGTACCCATAGAGACAACGGCCATTTCGGAGTTCGATGCCGCGAGGTCCACAGCGGCATCGGTGTCGTTCCAGTCGGCAACGATTCGCTCGCGCTGCCCGAGTGCGGCATGGTCGGGTAGTCTTGTCGTTGTCGAACACGCAGCCGGCGCACAGGCGATGCAAACGCACAATACCACACGTTCCGTGACTTTGATCCGGGTTTGCATTCGAGAGTTCATCCGCGATACACGGGAAATGTTCGTGAAGACGCTATCGCCGCTTTCGGCTATATACAATACACCTTGTGCATGATTGAATCGTGTCGTCGGCGGCGGTTGTGTCCGTCGGCGCGTCACGAATGGAGACGGCATCGACGTGGAAACCACGGTCAAAGTTCCTCAGGGTGCCGAGCGTGTCACCATGCTTGGGCTGGGGGACCGTAACTTGAAAATCCTGCGAGAAACGCTCGGGGTCAGCGTGACCGCGCGCGAAAGTGTGGTTCATATCTCGGGTGAGCCGGCGAGTGTTCAAGCGGCGCGCGATGTCCTGAATCGATTGAACGACGCGGCGGGGCGGCAGGTTCACTACAGCCGCCAACAGGTGCTCGACCTCATCGCTCGTGCGATGCACGCGGTTCGGACGCCTCAGCATCGGACGGGGGTTTCGGCAGACGAGGCGCCCGACCCGGCGTGGGACGATCAGTTGGAGGTTTACGCCGACGGCCGTCCGATTGTCGCCAAGACGAGCAACCAGCAACGGTACATCGACGCCATCCGCGACCATGATTTGGTATTTGGCATCGGCCCGGCGGGGACGGGCAAGACGTACCTCGCGGTCGCCGCGGCGGTGCATTTGCTCAAGGCCGACCGCGTCAAGAAAGTCATCCTTGTTCGTCCGGCGGTCGAAGCCGGCGAGCGGCTCGGGTTTCTTCCAGGTGATTTGCAGGCAAAGGTCAACCCGTACCTTCGCCCCTTGCTCGATGCGCTGCACGACATGATGGATTTCACCACCATCAAGCGGTTCATGTTCAACGATGTCGTCGAAGTGGTACCCCTGGCGTACATGCGAGGGCGTACCCTGAACAAAGCGGTGATCATCCTCGACGAAGCGCAGAACACCACGCGGGGGCAGATGCAGATGTTCCTCACTCGGATGGGGCACGGGTCCAAGATGATCGTGACCGGCGATACGACACAGATCGATCTTCCCGACCCGACGCAGAGCGGGTTGGTGGACGCGGCGCGCAGGCTCGCACGGGTGCCGGGGATCGCATTTGTGAGCATGAACCAGCACGATATCGTTCGGCATTCGTTGGTGCAGCGGATCGTGGAGGCGTATGGGAACGCGCACGATGTGCCGGGTGGACGCGCGGTTGCGGCGCATCACGACGCTGGCACGGTGGAGAACTCTAAGCCCGCACGCCCCGAGATAATGACGCCAGAAAAAATCGACGATGCAACGATGACGCCCGAAAACTCGTCCGTGTCGAGATAAGTAGGCATCGATGCGTTCAGCGGACTTGGGGCTACAGATTTAGCGAGATGGAGGAAACCGGATTCGAGTGAATGGAAAGCCAGCCCCAATGTGTTGGCACCTGAATGTCCCGTGAAACAAGTTCCATCCCGCTCAAGACGCGCCGAGGCGAGATCCGCCGATCGATCCCACGTCCGCGCGCGAAGTTCTGGAGTTCGCTCCGTGCCCCGGCGATCGGCTGGGGGATGGTGATCTGGGGCGTGTTCACACTCGTGGTCGGCTCGCTGGTGGCGTGGACGAGCGAGCAACCGATTGTCGCCGTCGGGCGGATCGTGCGGGATACGAGGACGGTGTATTCCAACTTTCAGGTGATCGACCAAGTCGCCACGGAACGAGAACGGGAGCGAGCGAGGGTGCAGTCGCCGAGGGTGTACGTGGCGGATGGCGCGGGCCTTGACGCTTTGCGGGCGTCCATCGAGAGCCTGCCCAAGGCGCTCGGCGGGGCGGAGACGCTTGAGAACGTTGAGCCGAGCATCCGCGAGCAGTTTTCACTCAATGCCGACTCATTGACGGCGATCAAGCGGCAAGCCGTGAACGGCGAGGTATCATCCGAATGGCGCATCGCCACCCGAGCACTCGCTGAGACCCTCGCGCGTACACCGATCCTTGAACAAGCCGCCTTCCAGATTGAAAACACGAGCGCGAACCCGGAAGTGGAACTGCGACTCCCCGGCGGGCAACCGATCCGTGTTCCCAAGCGGCTCATCCTCAGCGTGCAGAGTTCGCAACTGGCCGATGACCTGGGTGTGCTGGTGTTCCGTTCCGGGTTCCGCACGCCGCTGCTTGAATCGATGACGGCGCGGCTTCGATACCAGTTGAAGCCGACCTATACGTTCGATGCCGCGGCGACGTCGTCGCTGTCGGAGTTATCCGCCGCCGCCGTGCAGCCGCAGCGGGTGACGTACCCCGATCGGCATGTTATTTTTCGTCGGGGTGATGTGTTGCGGCCCGAGCAGCGGGCCTTGTTCGTCAGGGAACTTGCGGAGCGTCGGGCACGCACCGAGCCTTGGCAACTGTGGCTGACGCGCGGCGGGCAGGTCGGGCTAGTCGGTGCCGTCTCGCTCGCGTTTGCGGGGTACGCCATTCTCTTCAGCCCACGCCTTCGACGCAATCCGCTCCGGGTCGCGGCG
>JBGSIF010000271.1:0-11137 GCA_041742635.1 Phycisphaerales bacterium | reverse complement strand
CGTGCGCGGTCGGCATCGGCATGGTCGTCGGCAAGGGTGAGGGGGTCCGTCCCGCGCGCGCGGCCTTCGTCGGGCAGGAGCGGCTTGGATGGTGTTTGGGCTTCGCGTGTTGTGACCCGCTCCTGCTTTCTCGCCGAAAGGATGTATGGGGGTAAGGGTGCGCGGCCGACACGTTCCAATATCTCGGGCGTCGTGCCGCGCATCGTGTTGCCCGCTTCGTCCTCGACGCCGACGATCCATCCTGATGGCGGTGCTTCGGGCGGGGTGATCGGTGCGGGCAGGGGGAGCAATGGGGTGTGGGCATCAAGCGGGTCAGAGGCGGGGCGAACAAGCCGCAAGCGGACGCCCGAATCGTGCCCTGCTGGATCAACGAGTACGACGCGCGTGCCGGGTCGGAAACGGCGCAACTTGAGCAGGACGTGCCAGAGCAACGGATGGTTATCGGTGTGCGCGGCCTGGGGTGGGGGAGTAGCGGGGGTAGTCAGGCGGGTTGACGCGGGGATCGTCGAAGAGATAAAGAGGCCGTGGGCGGCGGCACCGGTGTCCTCGCGCACGCCGACGAACCGGGCGGGAAGCACGCGGGTGGTGTTGAGCACCAGCAGGTCGTGGGGGCGCAAGAACTGCCCGATATCACGGACGTGGGTGTGCGTGAGGTCGGGGGCGGCGCGTCGTGCGATCAATAACTTCGCCGAGTCCCGCGGCTCGGCGGCGTGCGTAGCGATCAAGCCGTCGGGCAGAACATAATCAAGTTCGGACGTGCGCAACATGTCTTGAGAGGATATTCGATCCGCCGGCAAAGAGATCACGGAACGTGACGGGGCGTGATGAAAAAAACAGTTGTAACGCTTGTGACACGTTCAAGAGGTGTGCCGGGTGGGTCGATACACACGTTGTACATGTTAGGACTGGTGAGTTCAGCAAGCCTTGCCTACGTGTTGCAACCGCCCCGCTCGCGGAGAGAAAACTATGCCCGGACTTCAGTATCAGCACATCGGACATGATCCAAGCATCGATGAGATCGCCATCTGGTCCATGGACGACCGGGGCACGCTTCGGGAGGAACGCACCCCCAAGAGTGTTCCATCCGCGGACTGGCTCAGTTGGTCGCACGAACGGGTCTTCCCCGACATCAAGATGAAAGCATTGGGACGGGTCGAGATCGACCGAAAGGCGGGGACGATCCATATCAGCGACGTCAACGTCGTGCTGTCGGCCACCCGTTTTTCGCGGCTGCTGGATTCGCTGGACCGCAAGTACCCGGATACGCGTTGGTATATTTTTGGGGGCGGATTCAAGGGCGAATCGGTGATGGCGGCACTGGCGCAGCGTGTGCTGGGCTGAAAACGATCGGTTGGGGTGGCCAGTGCCGACAGTGATTTGAGAGAGACACAAAGAAACAAACGACCCCGCTCAGGAGCGGGGTCGTTGTGTTTGAAGGTTGGCAGTTGAGGAGTCGGGATCGGGCGAGCCGGATCAACCGATCGTTGAGACGGGGTTGGTGAGGCCGACGGGGGCACCGAGGGTCGCCCAGCCGCCGTTGAGGAAGAGGTCGTAGTGGGTGAAGTAGGTGATGATGGGCGAGATGGCATCGACGCGGATGGAGAAGAAGGCAAGCCCGGGGCGGTTGAGGATCGCGGCCTGCTGATCGACGCGGATGACGTCGTAACCGCCCGCGGAGACACGGCGGAGGATCGGATCGCTGACACTGCCGTCGTTGAAGAGGAAGCGGATCGTGACATCGGTGTCGAACGACGCGGGGTTGTAGATGGCGAGGTTTTCGATATAAGTGGTGCCAGCGGCCTGCGGGTTGACGAAGGCGTCCCCGAAGAGAGCCGTTTGTGACGCGGTGGTGCCGAACATGGTGGCGTCGGCGTCCCCGTTCTGGTACTCGGCGTAGGTGACGGTGACGGGAATAGAAGCCTGGTACCGCACCCCGGCTTGCAGGCCCGGGACCAGCCCGAGTTCGGCGAGCGTGAATGTGCGGCGTGCGTTCGCGCCCACGCTGACCACACGGACGAGGTCCGGCAGCCCGGCGTTGAGGTACGTAGCGGTGATTGTTACCGAAGCGGATTGCAACGTGCTGGAGT
Source organism: Phycisphaerales bacterium (assembly GCA_041742635.1). Taxonomy (GTDB): domain Bacteria; phylum Planctomycetota; class Phycisphaerae; order Phycisphaerales; family UBA1924; genus JTS-AC122. The sequence goes on along the minus strand of JBGSIF010000271.1, from coordinate 9,050 downwards.
TGAAGATGGAGATCGAAGAATCAACACCCGAGCCGGTGGAGATGAGCGGGATCGCGCCGCGGGTCGCGCCGCCGTCGGCGTTGCCGAGCAGCCCGAACCCGCCGCGGGCACCGGTGATGCGGTACGAAGAGAGGGCCGCGACGATCGGCTGATCAGAGGTGATCCGGAGGGCGAAGCGTCCTTCGCGGGGGATCGCGGAGTCGTTCGTGAAGTTCAGCCCGCTGCGGCGGAAGGCATCCACGGTGCGGTTGAACGTCACGACCTGCCCATCGTCGTACACCAACGAGATGGTGAGGTTCGCGGCGACGTTGTTGGGGTTGTAATAGAGAATGAAGTCGCGGAAGTTCAGCACGTCCTTGCGGACTTCTGAGAAGGACCACGAGGCCGAGGTGCGGCTAGTGAAGTTCTCGCCGGTGGTGATGCCAAAGTCGTAGTGGCTGAAGGTCGCGGTGAGTTGCCCATTGGCCTGGATTTCCAAGGCATAGGGGGTGTCGCGGCGGACCATGGAAGCGCCATTGGTACCGCGGGTGCTGACGGTGTGCCCGCCTCGGGAGTTGGCGGGGATGACGGCGTTCGTGACGATCACTTCGTCGCGTGTGCCGGTTTCGTAGCGGGCGATGATGGAGTAGGTAACGGCGAAGTTGTTGGGGTTGACGATGGGGATGAACTCGTCGATCGCGGTTGAACTGTAACCCTCGGGGTAGTAGAGGAAGTGTGTGTTCGGCTCGGTGTCGAGGCGGACGACGTATGAACCCTGGTTCGAGGCGACGGGTTCAACGAGGATGAAGTAACGGGTTCCGGCGGTGGCTTGGAAGGAGAGGCTGGCGGTCGCGCCCGGGACGCCGTTGGAGTCCGAGGTGACGAGGTTGTGCGCCATGGTGTCGTCGAAGACACGGACGGTGCCGTCAACCAGCCCGCCGGTGGGGGTGGTGATTTGGAGGTAGACGGGGCGGGTGCCGGAGACGCCGGGTTGGAAGGCGGCGGTGACGAAGGTGAAGAGGTCGGTGTCACCGACGAAGTTGATGATGCCGGTGGAGGTGCCGTCGCCGGTGCGGGAGTCGAGGGAGATGGGGGTTGCACCGGGGAAGTTACCGGCGTTGGCGTGGTCGTCCGGGCCGCCGCCGCCGCCACCACCACCGCCGCCACCACCGGGGATGGTTTGACTGGCCGAGATGGTGTATGAGCCGACCTGGTCGCCGCCGCCGACGGTGTCGGAGAGGACGAGGATGTAGTAGACCTCGTTGACGGCTCCCGCGGTGATGACTTGGGAAGCGCCGTCGGTGTCGTCGGTTGACCCGGGGATGAGGACGAAGGAAGAGTTGAAGACGCGGATGCGTGGGTTGAGGGTGCTGCCGGGAGTGGCGAGGTTGATGTTGAGCGCGCCGGCGACGCGGGTGGTGACGCGGAAGAGGTCGGTGTCGGTGCCGGCGGGTCGGATCTCGCCGGTGCGGAAGCCGGTGCCGTCGGTCGAGGAGAGGAAGATTGTGGAGGCTAGGGGGAACTCGCCTTCGTTGGGGTGATCATCGCTGGGAGGGGCGACGACGCCGACGGTGTAGTCGGCGTCGGTGGGAGTGCCGCTGTTGACGTCAACGAGGATGGTATAGGACTGACCGCGGACGACGGCGAAGGAGAGGACGACCCCGCCGTTGATATCACCGACGCCGGAGATGATGAGTGTCTGAGAACTGTTGTAGATGCTGAGGATGGAATCGAAGGAGCCGGCGATGGCTTGTGTGAGGGTGACGGTGGCGGTGCCGCCGGCTTGTGCGGTGAAACGGAAGACATCGTCGTCGATGGGGATCTCGATGCGGCCGCTCCGGGCACCGATCGCGCCGACGTTGATGTCGGTGGTGAGGGCGATATCGGTGGAGAGGGGGAACGCGACGAAGTCGGGGTGATCGTCGGTCGGGTTCACGGTGACGGTGAAGTTGTAGTTGCCGAAGTCCACGTTGGGGTCTTCGCCTTCGACCACGATGTAATAGGTGCGGTTCGGCGAGATCGAGAACCGAGCGAACCCGTCTTGGCTGAGCGGTGCGCCATCGGGGTCGGCGGGGTTCGGCTCGTCGTCGTTCAGCCCGATCAGCGTGCGGTACTCGTTCCCGTTGGGATCGACTTGTACTTCGTAGACGCGAACTTGGACATCAAGGCTCGAGGGCGACGTGGAGCGGACGCGGATCGACGCCTGGTTCTGGATGTCCGGGACATACTGGTTCGAGGTGAACTGGAAGACGTCGGTGTCGCCCGCGTTCTCGATCCGGCCTGTCGCCGATACGGTCCCGAGGAAGCGATTGAAGGACACCGGCGTGCCGTCGGCGAAAGCGGGGACGTTGACGTGGTCGTCCACGTCGGGGGCGCCCTCGAAGTTGAGGATGTAGTCGCCTTGCGACCCGCCCGCGCCGTCGACGCGAACGAAGTAACGTTCGCCCTGCTGGGCGAACCAGGTGACGGTGGTGCTGCCGCCTTGCAGAGCCGCGCCGGTGACGACGGTATTCCCGGCGTCGTCGAGAACGGTGACGGCGAGCGCGACGGTGGAACTGTTGCGGGCCGAACTGATCAGGCGCACGGTGCCGGTGGACGTTGCGTAGTAGGCGAAGAGGTCGCGGTCGTTGTTCGGCTCGTCGGGGTTGTTGAAGACATCGCGGATGGTGCCCAGCACGCTTCCTTGGCCGTTGGTCGGGCTGCCGCGGGTAGTGTCGATCGTCACTGGGGTGGCTTCGTTAGCGCCCGTGCCGGGCGTGAAGTCGTTGGCGTGGTCGTCGGAGTTGTCGGGGTTGAAGTCCGAAAGCCCGTTGAGGAGCAACTCGTAGGTGCCGGTGGCGACGCCGAAATCCACGTCGTCGGGGTTCAGCAGGAACTGAGCGCGTTGCCCGCTCTCGACCTGGATGAAGTAGACCTGCCCGGCCTGGACGGGGATCACGACGCGGGCGTCGCGGTGCCAGAAGACCCGGGAGCCGAGCGTACCGACGGTGGTCGCGGCGGATTCGCCCTGCACGCTGGGGTTGTAACTGTTGGTGGCGATGACCTGCAGGTCGTTGTTGAAGACCGTGAGCAACGAGTTGAGCGGGCTGCTGATGGTCTGCTGGAGGGTCGTCACCTCGCCCATCGCGTTGCCTTCGCGGCTGCTGTAGTCCCAGATTTGCTCGGCGAACTCGTGCGCGATGTTCGTCGTGTTGATACGGACCTCGACGTAGCCGGTGCCATTAGCGCGGAAGAAGTACAGGTCGGTGTCCTCGATCGTTTCGATCGCGGCGAAGTCGGTCTGCTGCGCGACGAAGAAGCCCGAGGGGGTGGGCACTTGAACGTCGGCGGGGAACCCTTGGCCATAGACCCGTCGGCGGCCCGGGCCGGTCCCGATTGAGTACCCGTCGAACTGATTGCCCGGGGAGAGCCAGTTGGGCAGTGCGGCGGCGGCATCGCCGATGTCGTTGGTCACGTCACCAGCGAGGCTGGTATCGATGGTCAGACGCTGAGCGCTGGTCCAGCTTCCTTCGCCGGGGGCTTCGAAGAGTTGCGAGAGGGTGTCGTCGGGCGCGCCATCGTTGTTGATGTCGAGCGGGTAGGCGTCGATGGTGACGGAGAGGTTGTAGCGTCCGTCCTGGCGGACCGCGCCGGCACCGACGACTTCGATGTAATAGGTCGAGCCGCCCCAGAGGGCCGGGCCGATGCTGGCCATAGGCAGGTTGGGGACGAGCGCTTGGTTGAACGAGCCGGAGGGGTCGGTGCCGCCGGCCGCGGGGTCGCGGAGTGCGTTGGTGTAGATGAGGTTGAACGCGCCGTCGTAGATATTGACGGTGGTGTTGAGGAAACTCTCGGTAGTGGGCGAAACGATAATGGAGATGCGGGAGGAGGGGTGGTCGTTGCGGTCCCAGAGTTGAGCGCTGTTGTCGAACGTGGGGTTCGTGTCATCGAACTGGAGGAGGGCGAAGACGGTGCCATCGACGCCGTTACGGAGCGCGGAGTATCCGAAACCGCCCGCCATTCCGCCGGGTGTGCCTGCGGCGTCGAGTTGAACGACTCGGGACGCTGCGATGACAGCCATGCCGAGCGTGATATTCTGGAACTCACCGCCGATGTAGAGTACTTCGCGGTCGTCTTCGGTGTTGGTGAAGTGATTGATGCCGAACTCTTGGGTGTCGTCGGTGACGACGGTGATGGCGCGAACGATCCCGTCGTAGTTGCCGAAGGCCTGGTTGGCGGCGGCGCCGGCGTAGAGGCCGAAGCTCCCGGTGGCGACCATCCCGGACATGGTGAAAGCGCCGCCGACGGCGACGAGCGGCTCGATCGGGGGCTGCCCGGCGAAGTCGGGCGGATCCCAGGCTTGCACGGCGAACACGGTGTTGTTGAACCCGGGGTTGGTGCCGGGGGTGACGGCCATCATGGTCACGCCGCTGAGATCCCGCAGCCAGAGCAGGCGCGGGTTGGTCATGGTTTCGTTTTCACCGACCGGGACGCCGTAGATGGCGAAGTTGTTCGTTGCGCCGGCGACGCCGCCGACCGCGGTGAAGTTTCCACCGACGGCGAGGACGGGGTCCGGATCGATGGTGTCAGGACCGGGCTGGGCTGGGGGATCCCAGACGGAGAGGGCGTAGACGCCGGTCGCGGTGCCACCGGGGGCGTTCTGCCCGTTGTTGCCCGTCACGCCGTTGGCACCGGCGGTGCCCAAGCGTGAATAGGCGGGTGCGGCCATGCCGTCGGCCGAACCCCAGAAAGCGATGTTGTTGGCGGTCGTACCGCCTGCATTGGTGAACGAGCCGCCGATGACGAGTTGCTGCGGGGCATCGACGGCGTCGGGCACGCCCGGGGGCATACCCGCGCCGGGATCGGGCGGGTCATAGACGGTGAGGGCGCGGACGGTGGGGTTCGCGCCGCCGGTGATACCGGTGCCCACAGCTTGCCACGCCAAGTCGGGACCGATTTTGGCAATCCGATTGGCCATGGTGGCGGGGATGCCGAAGGCGGGTACTTCGCCGATCATGGTGAAATCACCGCCGGCGTACAGCAGGGGCGGGTTGGGGCCGGCGCCGTCTTCGTCGTAGGTCGTCAGGGCACGCACGGGTTGGTTGGCGTTGCCGAGCGCGAGGCCGTAGAAGAGCGGGTTGATCCACCCGTATCCGGTCGGGCCGGGGAAACCGAGTGCGGGCGCGGCAGTCGGGGTGATGTTTCCCCAGACGGCAAGGTTGGTGAAGGACAGAATCCCGGCACCGGGACCGCCGCCGAAGGTGTCATCCACGTTGATCACAAAGTCGCCCGCGACCACGAGCATCGGGCCGAAGAAGGGGTTCATCGGGCCGTCGGGATCCCAGACCGTCATCGCGTAAATTTCGGCACCCGTCGTAGCCATCGTCGCAGGGTTGTCGATGAAGCCGAGCACGTCGCCGGTGGCGGCTTCGACCTGCGGGCCGGCGAACCACCAACTCGCGGCGTCAAAGAGCGACAGCCCACGGGATGGGACGTTTTCGACGCCGCGCGCGGGCAGGACGTTGAGCGAGTCCGGGTCCGCCGCGGTGAACGAACCGCCCACATAGAGCGCGGAGCCGGCATCGTCGTTGTTCCCGGCGTAGTTGCCCAGCATGTCCAGCGGGGCGACGAACTTGAACAGGTCCGAATCTTGCGAGTTCAGCCCGGTGTCTTCGTGGATACGACCTGTAGCGTTGGCGGTGATCTCGTAACTACGGTCCAGCGCGGGTATACGGGTATCGAAGAGCACGCCGTTGCCGTTGCGGAGCAGGATGTCGTTCGGGAGTACGGGGGTGCCGAAGGTGAGCGGGGTGGCGAGGTCGAACTGCCGCCGGATCTGCCCCGGCGTCCCGGCGAGCGGACGCCCGATGTGGTCGTCCACCGGCTGGAGCGTATCGAACGTGTGGTGCGCCTCGACGTACAGCCCGAACGGCTGCGCGCCAGACGGCGTCGGGGGCGGCTCGAAACTGTCCACCACGACGAAGTAGGTCGCCCCGCCGACGACCGGTATTTCGATCTGCGGCTCGTTGACCCCGCCGAAATCGTCGTCAAACGCCAGCAGGTTCCCGGCAAAATCGAAGATTCGAAGTCCGAACCCCAGTTCCGGGGGCAGGTTGGGCGGCCCCAAGTCCCGGACCGTGATGAACCCCAGCCCCGTGCCTTCCGCACGGAATCGGAACAGCCGAGAATCGAACGGGTTGGTCAGCGATTGCGTTTCATCTTGACCCAGACGTGTGACGGGGTCCACGCGAGTGAAGAGTTCCTGAGCCGCGAAGTCGAAGATCAGGGTGAACACGCCGGTCGCCTGAGTGCCGGTCAGCCGGTCGCTGCGAACACGGACGTAGTAGCGCTGGTTCGGCTCGGCGCGCCAGGTGGAGAACGCGCTGGTGAGGTACCCGGTGTCGCTGTCCTCGGCGTTGGGGACGGGTGCGCCGTTGACGTCGTAGACCTCGATGCGCGTATCCAAGCGCTGATCAGCCGGGAGGTTCAAGTCCACGGTGGATGTGATCGTCACCAGCGAGTTGAAGTCCGCCATCAGCGGCATGTTGGCCGGGGTGTCGATGAAGAAGACCTGCTCGCCCTGAGGCTCAACGATGACGCCAGCGGAAGCGGCGGCGTCGCCCGTGACCAGGTTGATCGGGTCGATACCCGAGGTCAGCCGCCGGACCCGCAACTGGTAATCCCCGGTGGTGTTAAACTGTGTTGTGACGGCGACGTAGTAGGTGCCGGGAGAGGAGATGAACCTGGTCCACCCGTCACTCACGCGGAGGGGGGCGGTGCCGGTGATTTCGCCGTTGTCGGTCCCCATGGCGACTTCGGCACCGGTGGAGTCGAAGACCTGCACGCGGGTGTTGGCCGTGCTGCCCAAGCCGGCGGTGTTCGCCAGCACGGTGACGAAGTCGGGCGCGGTGACGTCGAAGCGGAACCAGTCGCCGGTGTCGCCCGGGGAGATGGTACCGTTGACTCGGCCCACGCCGGCGATGTCGAACGCGAGTGCGGTGGCCGGGGCCATAGCGTCGAACGGAACGGGGACTCCGGGGTGGTCGCCGCTGAGCAGGACTCGGTTCTCGAGCAGTTCCATCATCTCGGAACGCGAGCGAGCCAGATCGGGACGGGGGGCTTCGGGATGGGGGGCGCGACGATCGTGCCGACGGTCGAAACGACCCAAGCCGCCCGCGGCTTGGAACAGCGTTCCTGCGTCGCTTGGCACACCCGTGCGCTCGCCCGACAGTTGATCAAACCCCGAGCGATTCTTCTTCTGCTTCATTGAACACTCCAAGAACCCGACATGATCCGAACTCTTCGGTCGATGTTGACTGAACAATACCGCCACCAACGGCCCGCGCCAAGGCGTACCGTCGGACCGGACAGCGATTTATCGCCGCCAGTTTACAGTCTAACCGCGGAGCAAGCCATTCGTCCAACTTGTGAAAAGGGTTCCGGATGGATTGTGGAGGAACCCTTCGAGAGCGTGGCGTGAACATCCAGTGTGGGCGAACGACCAAGAAGCGTGGCGTACCGTCACGTCGCCAACACCTCAATACGTGTAAGAATACCCGATCTGGCTCGGCGTGCTTCCGAAAGATTGTGAGTTTGTGCGGGTTCGTCGAAAGAACTTCGAGCCTCGTGATATTCGGACGGTGTCTGGTTCGGTTCCATGACTCTTGACGTTGAGAAGATCCAATCGACCCTGTTGCACGTAGAATGTGTCTATGCCGACCGACTGGGGCGACAACATCATCCTTTCCCATCTCGCCGACGAGCCTGAACTCTCCGACGAGTTCGCGGCTCTATTTTCCACGTTCAGCGATGGTCGGGCCAAAAACGTCGTGCTTGATTTTTCGGCGGTGTCCTATCTGAACAGTTCCCACCTTGCACAGTTGCTGAGACTGCGCAAGGCCGTGCAGGAAGCCGGCACGAACCTTGTGCTGTGCGGTATGAATAACGACGTGCTCTCCGTCATGCGTCTATCGCGGTTGGATGCGTTGTTTCGGTTCGCGGAGAACCCCATGACGGCGCTGGCGGGGTTGCAAATGGAACAAGAGCCGTCGGAAGAAAACGATGCTTCCGAGCGGGCGTAAGGCTTGACGCGAGCAGGTGCGGGTTGTCCGTGGAGTCGGTTTGTGTGGAAAACGAGGTAAAAGCAAACGGCCCCGGATTGCACCGGGGCCGTCTGATCTGTTTGGAAGAATCGGAAGGGAAGACTTAGTTGCTGCGACGACGGCGAGCGGCGAGGAGGCCGCCGAGGCCGAGCAGAGCCGCCGCACCGGGGGCCGGGACATCGCCCTGGCAACCGTCAAAGAAGAACCGGCGGTATTCGAGGAAATCAACGCCGTCGTTGTTCCCGAACGCGCCGTCCCAATCACCACCAGCGTGATCGAAGCGACCGAGTTGGCTGAAATCGACGCCGTTGCCGGCGTTGGCACCGACGGTGGCAGCGACGCCGCCGAATGGGCCGCCGCCCGAGGCCTGACCGGTCGTCCAGTCCATCCGGCCGTAGCTGAAAGAAGTGTTGAGGCCAGCGCCCCAGTGATTGTCGTTGGCAGCGATGGCCAACTGGAAGGTGTTGCGCTCGCCGTTCTGCCCGCTGAACCAACCCACCGAGTCCCACGTCACGACGAAGACCGGGCCGTTCGAGGTGGCAAAGGTCTGGTGCCACACGAGGTTCGTGTCGGCGCCGGCGGGGTTGCGGGTATCAACGTCGGCCCAGAAGGGTGCGAGCATGTCGAACCCGGCGACCGGGAAGCCCGTCGAGGTGAACGACGAGAAGGGGTTGCTGAAGGACACGTTGCCGTTGTTGTTGATGTACAGCGACGAACGGGGCTGCTCGTAGAAGCAGTAGTCGAAACCGAGTTGGATCTGGCCCGACGAGCCGTCGTCGTTGGGGGCCATGGACTGGGTCCAGCCGGTGCCGACGGGGTTGGTGCTGTCGAAGGGGAACAGCAGGTTGAGCTGACCTGCCCCCCGAATCCTGATCCAGCAACTATGAGAGTCCCGAGGGCCGCCGGCAGCGGCCAGGAGACTCTGGACCATGAAGCGAACGAGGCACACACCGGAACAGATCGTGAACAAGTTGCGTGAGGCGGACGCGA
>JBGSIF010000270.1:0-40463 GCA_041742635.1 Phycisphaerales bacterium | reverse complement strand
CCATCGCTCAGCCCGACGCGACCGCACGAGCCGCGCACACCGGCGGCGTCGTCTCCCTGACCGGCGGCTTCTGGACGGTCGCCCTGCCGAGCTGCAGCGCCGACATCAACAACGACGGCGTCGTCACTTCGCAGGACTTCTTCGACTTTATCGCCGCGTTCTTCTCCAGCAACTCACTCGCTGACTTCAACCGCGACGGTTCCATTACAAGCCAGGACTTTTTCGACTTCCTCGCCGCGTTCTTTGCAGGCTGCTAACGGACACTGCACGAGGCGGGTCGCCCGGATGTCCAACGTGCCACCGAAGTCGTGACTGCTTTTGAGGCACGACTTCGGTGTCTTCTTGCTCGTCGAACTGGCTTCGGATCGCGCCGACACTCTGTGGATTGACGGAGCCGATCCCGCATGACCGACCGGGCCGCCAACCCGGTTCCTGTATACGACGGCGGTGTCGAGGGCGATCGCGCCGAAGCTAAGCAAGTCGTCCTCCTCCGCTGAGGCCGTGCTGTTGCGGCGCGGCCCCTCTAGTGGATGGCGGACCAAGAGATATTGGTACATGAGAACGCTCAGCGCATGAAGGTCCGTCAACACATTAGGGTACTTCCGCGACGGGTGGTCGCGCGGGAGTCCGCGTAGGGCTTGGCTGGTCGGTCGTTCAATGGCCTGCTAGAGTGTGCCATGTCGCATACTTCTCCGTGAAATCCCCGAGTCAAGGCGCTTTTCCGGGACCTCGGAAATCAGCGCGACACCCCTAACAGACGTTCGGTAGTGGTGTCACAACGGGTGTCACGACGAGTAATGCGAGCAGTCGGTAGACGTCAAGTTCGCTAGGTAAAAACCTAGATAAAGCGCCCGTAGCTCAATGGATAGAGCATTGGTCTTCGGAACCAAGGGTTAGAGGTTCGACTCCTCTCGGGCGCGTTCTGTTCTCCACTCCACTCTCGTCGTCGGCGTAACGCCTCGGCACATCCCCATGTTCATCGTGCAAGTTTCTCTTGTTCGACCCGCAATCGTTTGCCGCACGCGCCGCCTCCGAACTCTGGATCGATGAGTTCCAACTGATTGATTCGCAGTCTTAGCGTCGCCGAGCGATCAGCCCCAGGCGGATCACTTTCGAGCACCTCAATCAGTTCTGCCCATGCGCACCAGAACTCCGCCGAACGTTTGGGCATAACCCCGCCCGGGCCAGCCTCAACCTTCCCCGGCTCTCGATCGAGATCATCGGTCAATCCAACAAGCGTTCGGAATGCTCCAGTCATATCACCACTCCGCCGCTGCGCTTGCCCCAGCGCCAGCCGGATGCGTGCGTGATTCTGCCGAAGCATCGTGGCCGCGACGGCGCTCAACTCCGCGGCGCCCCCACGCACGAGTCGGTTCAGGTCGTTCAGAGTTTGTATTGCAGCCGCGGGATCCGACTCAACCTGCGCCTCGGCTCCAGGCAATCGGCAGACCGCCAACCACCCAGGGTCACGCGCATGTGCCCATGCCTCCGCCGCGGCGCCGAGGCGTCTCTTTGATTCCGGCGCAATCGCTCGCAATGTCTTGGCGTTGAGTACATCAGACAGCGCACGCCGCGCGAGAGCGTCGGCGTCGTTAGCAGGGTTCCCTTCTACTCGGTCTGCCCCGTCGTTGCTTCCACCATTTCGTAGCAGCAGTTCCAGCACCCTCACAACGTCGTTCACCCTCGATTCCACCGTCATGGTTTCACCGAGGCCGCTTGCGTTGTTCGATTGTGCCGCACGCGTTCGTTCCCACAATCGACCTGCCAGTTCGAACGAACACGCGCCATCCGATTCCAGCCTCGGCCTCAGTTCGAGCGCTTTCGTCAGGATCCGGATGCACATTTCATCCTCCGCCATGACCCCGCTATGAGGCAACCGCGTCCCGTCTTCGATGTTCTCGGGCGAGGCGTACGATGTCACAAGGCAAAGTGCCGCCCCGGCTTCGATCACTTCTCTCGAGTCCCGAAAACTCGCGTGATTGTCTACGAGTCGGTACAGTAGTTCGATCGCCTGAACGCGATCCGCGCGCGCCGCCTGATTCTCGCCTCGCGCCGCCGCCGACCGCGTCAGCACCGCCGCGCCCTCCCACAACGCCTCGGCTTGTACGGCCCCATCGGCATCGTGCCGATCGGCGACTCCACGCAGTCGCTTCTCCGCTTCACCGCGACGAAGCGCCGCGGCGATCTCACTTACGCCCGCCGCCTCGGCATCCCGTGCCACGCGAAGCGCCGCCGCCATTGCCACCACCGGCGTGAGATCCTCCGCCGCAATCCCCAGGTCCGTCACACGACCGATCTTTTCATACACCAAGCCCCGCCAACCGTCGCCCGGCTTCGCACCGAACACCTGCACAAGCCCCGCACACGCCTTGTTGATCACCGCCGCACGCTCGGCTGCGCTCGTAGACTCAACTCCCGAACTCCACCGTCGTAGCCTCGCCACGCTCTCCCCACATAACAACGCGCCAGCCGCAGTGCTTTCGATGTCACCCGATAACAGATGCTCGATCGTGCGCAGCAACTGCGCTTCCGCCCGCGCCGGATCCGCCGCGGACAGTGCCGCGCAGCACGCCACGAGTATGCGCTGCCACGCTTCGTGATCAAACCCGGCACCCACCGCGGCACGATCTGCCTGCGCCGCCCGTTCCGCGTCGATGCTGTCGCGCTCCACCCACGCTCTCAGAGCCTGTTGCGCTTCACGCCGCGATTCTTCGTCTCCCTTCGCCGCCAGACCCGCGGCCAACAGAATCGCCCGGCTCCGTTCGACACGATTCACCTCATCGGGTTTGCCCGGATTTCCCACCACCCGCAGCATTCGCAGCATACTCAGTGCTTCGTCCAGCCTCGGCCAATCCACGCGTGCAGCGTTCTCTGCTTGCCGTGCCGCGCTCAATGACGCCAATACCCCGGCCCGTCCCGCCAGCAGCGGCACACGCACGCCGCGATCGACATCGATCAGCCGCGCGATTGTTTCTTCGCCCGCTCGGGCCGCGCTCCGCACTGCCGCGTCCCCGCTCCCGCGCGCGCCGAACACACGTTCCTCCATCTCGCTCACGGCTCGATCAATCAACGTGTCCGCACGCCGCACCAAATCTATCGCCGCTTCAGCCGCGGCATGTACACGCTCGGCTTGCCCGTGCGTCGGCACACCCACCAGCACGCTTGCCTCGGCTCCATCCAGCGACGCCCGCACCATCTTCGTTTCCGCCTGATCCAGCAACCATGTCGGCATCCGCGAGTCATTGCCGCCGGCGAGAATCAATCGTTCCCGCGCCACAATCAGTTCATCCAGCACCGCACGGAGCGCGCTATCTCCCGACGCCGCCCGATCCGACAACCCCTGCACTCGCGCGACCATCTCGGCGATGTCATCGCTCTGCACCGTGCTCGCGCGCGTTCGCACGTTCGATGCAACGTACGGATGGCCCAACGCCGCGCCGGCAATCACACCCAGCAACACGTTCGCACCTACCCGCCCAGCCACGGCCCGATGTTCACGCATACGACAAGCATAGTGCCCGAACGTCGATCTCCGTCGTATGGCTTATTTCACCTGCAAGCACTTATACGGTTCGGTCTCAACTCGGCGCTCGCACCCCGACGTTCACCGGGATCCTCGGTGCGAATCGTCGTGTTTCTTCAGTGTCTCAGACGCCATCGAGCGAATCCGTTTTACTCCTTCGCAGCGATCGGGAACGCCGCGGGGCTTCGGTATCCCTCTTTGTCGTATGCTCGAACGCCGAAGAAGTAATCGTCTTTACTAAGTTTGATCGTCGCTTCCAGCGACGCTCCCGCGTCATGCACACGCGACCACGTCGCCTCGGTCGTCAACCGCCAGACCACCTCGTACCCCGCTACATCCGGCTCCGGCGACGCGTTCCATCGGACCGTCGTGTTGTTGTCCAACTGCGCCGTTACCAGCCGGGCGTTCGTCGGCGACGACGGCGCGTTCGCCAAATGGACCAGCGCGGCCCCGTTCAGCCTCGCAACGTTCCCCAAATACTCCGTATCGACATACTCCACCACGTCCCCATACGCCTTCCCATCTTTCGTCGTCACACCCACATGCTGCCGGTCGTAGTTCTCATACACCGTCGTGAAGCGAACCGCCGGGAACCCCGCGTCGTTGAACGCCAGATGGTCGCCCCCTCGAAGAAACCGATCCGGTCGGAACACCAGCATCGGCCGCACTGCCATCCCGTGCCACTCGCCCACGAAGTTCACATGCCGCGCCAGTTGCCGGCTCGCCGAATCGCTCTCTCCCGCCAGATTCCTTATTCCCGCCAGTTTCTCCGCACTCGGATTGCGCGGCACCCCTTCGCTGAACACCCGTATCCGGTCCCGCGCCGCCAGCATCTTCCCATCCGCCTGCATCGGCCCCGTCGGATCTCCAACAATGTCGTTGTTCAGCACCCCCAAGATCTGCTCGCCGCGCTTCACGGCTTCGCTCGCGTGGTACGCCGCACCAAGCAGCCCCTGCTCCTCCCCCGCGGTCGCAAGGAACACCACCGTTGCATCGAGCTGCTTATCCGCCAGCACTCGCGCCAGTTCGATCACCACCGCCGTCCCGCTCGCGTCATCATTCGCACCGGGCGCATCCCCCGTCACGTCCATCGTGCCTTCGTTGCGAGAATCGTAATGCCCGACAACGTAATACCGCCTTCCCGCCGCCTCGGGCATCGTTCCGGGCAGCACCGCCACCACATTCACCAGCGTGCCCCCCGTCGGCACCCTCGTTACCGGCGGCTGCTCAAACGTCTCCAGCCGAACCTGCATCCTCCCGCCGGATGCCGCCGCGATCTCGTCCAGTGTCGCCTTGATCCAGTTCCGTGCCGCGCCGATCCCGCGGGTCGTACTTGTCGCATCTGACAGCGTGTGCCGGGTACCGAACCCCGCCAACGCACCTACATACGACTTCGTTGTCGCCGCATTCACCTCCAACGCCACCCGTGCCGCCAGTGCCGGCGGCGGCGTCCGCGGAACATCACCCCCTCGCCCGCTTTCCGGCTCCAACTTCGGCGTCACCATCAGCGGTACCACGATAAGCAGCGCGTGCAGCATCATGCACCCAGTGTACCGCGATCCAGCACATGATGATTCGTACACCTCGTCCGCTCTGCACTACGCCATCGCTGCCGCGGTTCCCGCCGATATCTGCTGCCGCCGGAACTGCGCCAGCGCAAAAACCGCCGCTTCCTCATCACTATGGCTCACCACCGCCCCGCGCACCTGCCCCCCTGCGTCCAGCCATTCTGCCCGGAAGCATTTGAAGAGGTCCACTCTCCGCAAGCTGAACTCAAACCCAGCACCCGCAAACTCCTCGCGCACGCGTTCGATCTTCGGGTATCCTCGCCCGTCCACATGATGCCCACACCCCGCGCTGTCCAAATCCGTCCATCCGCTGGCGTACAACTCATCGAGCGCGTATTCGATTCCCATTGGTGCCCTTTCGTGCAAGCCGCCGCGACGATACCGTCTCTCAACACACCGCACGCGTGCGGGACAACAGAAAGAACTCGCGTGACCGATCCGATCCAGCGACCCGATCTTCACGTTATATTGTATTCCTCTTCACCGACGCAACGCTCCCGCACGGTTCGTGTGTTGTCCGGGTTGCGGCCATCACTCATAATCCGGTAATTGTGTGATTGTCCGCTCGCCGGGTATCGATGTGCTTCGCCACGCTGTACCCTCTTACCGTGACCGCCAGCGACCCCGCCGCATTCAAGTTCCCCATCATCGTCGGCCCGACCGCGGGCGGTAAATCCGCCCTCGCTGTCGCCCTGGCTCATGCGTTCATCAACCACTTGGGCATTCGCGCCGAGATCGTTACTGCCGACGCCATCCAGATCTACCGTGGCCTCGACATCGGGTCCGCCAAACCCACGCTCCTCGAACGTGCCGGCGTCCCGCACCACCTCATCGATATCGTCGATCCCACCGAACGCTTCAGTGTCGATGCCTGGCTTGCCCGCGCCGAACAGACGCTCCAATCGATCCGCTCCCCCACGCCCGCCGGCTCACCCGCTGGCCTTCCCATCGTCGTCGGGGGCACTCACCTCTACGTCAAAGCCCTACTCGACGGTCTCTTCGACGGCCCCGAACCCGACGCCGCTCTCCGTGAACGGCTCACCGCCATGGACCCACGCGAACGACGCGCCGAACTCGAGTCTGCCGACCCCGCCGCCGCCGCTCGTATCCATCCAAACGACATCCGCCGCACCGTCCGTGCGCTCGAGGTTTTCAGGCTCACCGGCACACCCCTCACCCATCACCAGCAGCAGTGGGACACCGGCAACACCCGCCGCGATTGCGTCCTCGTCGGCTTGGATTGGGAACCCGACTCGATCAATCGACGCATCAACGCCCGAGTCAAAGACATGATCCATCGCGGCCTCATCGACGAAGCACGCCATCTCCACCGTTCAAGCCTTCTCGGTGTCCAGGCCCGCGAAGCCCTCGGCTACAAGCAACTCATCGATCATTTCGAGGCCCGCTCCTCCCTCGACGACTCCATCGAGGCCATCAAGATCGAAACCCGCCGCTTCGCTAAAAACCAGCGCACCTGGCTCCGTCGCCTTCGCTCCACTCCAGGCTCCGTCTGGCTCGACGCCCACAACTCGTCGCTCGACGACCTCGTCTCTCGCACCATCGCCGCCTGCGCCCCACCGAGTCCCGTGTAGACTCCGCCCCGCCGGGTGTAGAATCGTCTCTAGCCAATGCCCCCGTGGCCGAGTGGATCAGGCACCGACCTTCTAAGTCGGATCACGCAGGTTCGAGTCCTGCCGGGGGTATTCCGACGCGCCTGTCTAGTCGCCCTCTTCCCCCACGCCCCTCTGATTCTGCGAGTACCACCATGCGATGGATGTGGATTGACCGTGTGATTGAACTCCGCCCGCGAGAGCGCATGGTCGCTATTAAAAACATCTCCCTCGCCGAGGAGCACCTGCACGACCACTTCCCCGCCGACGCTCTTCGCCACGCCCTGCCCATTATGCCCGCATCCCTCATCCTCGAAGGCATGGCTCAAACCGCGGGCGTTCTCGTCGGCCACGCCGAGGAGTTCAAGCAAAAAGTCATCCTTGCCAAGATCAACAAGGCCGAGATCACCCGCGACGCCGGCCCCGGCATGACCCTCCGTTACACCGCCTCCATCCAGCGTATGGACGACATCGGCGCGTCCACCCTCGGCTCCATCGACCTCTTTGACCATGCCCACGCCGATCGCGGCTACACCCCCATCGGCTCCGTCGAAATGATGTTCAGCCACCTCGATAACAATATGGGCGGTGCTGGCGCTCCCGGCGAAGAGTTCCCTGCCCACAACTTCGTCTTCAGTGAGTCCTTCAAACTGCTCCTCCGCTCCAGCGGCGTGCATATTCCCGGCGAGTAGATACCCGTGACATCAGACGAGGGGTCCGGCGGCTCTCCACAGCCGCCCAGCGACTTCAACCGCCCGAACCGCTTCCTCAGGCGTTGACTCATGCCCCGGATACCGCGCCTCGATCGCCGCACTACCCAGTTCGCTCAACTCAACGATGCTGCAAGGGCGAACGGCGAGCCGATCCACGATCCGCGCGTCCAGGTGAACCAGGTCATCTACCCGAGGCGGTCGAACGCCACGCGCTTGCAGAAAGGCTTTGAACAGTTTTTCCGCGCCCTGCCGGGCGCGATAGCACACCGCGTCGTAGTTTGGTGCCGGTGCTGTGGTCAGGTCTCGGTGCGCAAGGTCAAGATCGCCGACTGTTTTCCTGAGCCACTCCCGAACCATGGGGTCGGCGTGTTCTCCCGCACCCTCGAGATGAAACTCGTGTATGTTCATGCCGCCGCCGCATAGAGTACTTTGCCGTTTTCCAGCGCGTCCAAGATCAGCGGATCGCCCGTCGACAACCGCCCGCGAACTTCTTCGGGCGTACGAACGACTACGTCGATCGGTATCGATGCCGGCAACGCCGCCCGTATGCTCGCGGCATGGCGCGACCGCGAACCCGTATACGCCATCACCACCAGCAAATCCACGTCGGAGTCGTCCCGCGCGACTCCGCACGCGTGGGAACCAAAGAGCACGACCTGCTCGGGCCGGAACTTCTCTACGATGCGTTCGGCAAGTCGTTGGATGTCTTGTGGTGTCGCCGTCATCATCAAATCAGAGTCCGTTTCGGTGCCAAGCCGACACACATCTCACCCGGCACATAACTAGTTCGCCATGTCGTACCGAGTGTATCGCGCTCTCATTAATCTCCCCCACCGCCGCATCCGCCGCCCCCGCACCCCGACGATCCACCGCCGTCCGTCCCACCACCTCCGCTCGATTCACCATCGGGGTGATTCCCATGCCCCTTCCCGCCGCTCGTACCGCACCCCGACGAGCCGAACCACATCGCACCCGTCGAGCATCCCGAGCCGCCGCACCCTGACCCGCCTTTCTTGTTCGCTCGATACGACATATACGCCACGATCCCGATGATTGTGAATAATGCCGCGATCAGGACGAACATCGTCACCGCGTCCGTTTGCCCTAGCACCATCGGCGTACATCCAGCCACCAGCATCATCCCCCCGCCCGCGATCAGCCCGAACCGCACCAGCCGTCCTGCCAGCCTCTTCGGGATCACGTAGTGATGCTTTGTATTGATCCGTTCGTAGTGCAGGTCATCCCCGAACCGCACATTCGCGCCCGGCCAGATATCCCTCGCCGGCTCCTCCCCAAAGATCCTCGTGTACGACTCCTTCGTCTTCGCGTACCAATCATCGAACTTCGTATCCTCCGACTCCCCCCCCTTCGTCGGCTCGTGATGCAGCGGCTTGGGCAGGATCCCGCCATCCCGCCCGCACAGCCGCTCCCAATACGACCGCGTGTACGTCAAGTGCAAATGCCACGCCTGATCCACCTGATCCGACGGCGTCACCGGGTGCCCCGCCGCCATCGCCAGGTACACAAACCGCTTGTACTCCGCAACCACCCGCCCCGCGTACTCCTCGCCCCACGCGTTCTCCCGGGCGAGCCGCTGCACGAACGGGAACGCACACCCCTGTTCTCCCGCGCCATCAATGTCAAACGTTTCGATCCGGTTCCACAGGTCGTTCGCAAGATTGGCTTGTGTCATGCGTCGCTCCTTGAAGAAAGTAACCGATCAACATAACTTCCATCGCTTTCACACAACAATATTACCACCAAACACCCGCATCGCCGCGATGCTAAGAACATATAAACCCAACCTTGTTCGGGCGGGCGGGCCGGGTTCGCGCAAGCGGCATCCAACCTCACTTGTACGCTACCTGTAGCGTCAAGCCGGGCACTCTGCGCTGTGGCACCACGCGTGGAACATACCCCGCCGATCAACCTCCCACCCGAGCCAAACACTTCATGTCCCCATTCGCAGCGACACCGTCCGTTCAACGGTTATCTCCACGCTCTTGAACGCCGGCGTTCTTGATTCCCGATCCACCCGCGCCGGCACCAGCACGTTCGCCTCCGGGTAATACATCGCCGCATTTCCTTCCCGCATATCAATCCGCCGCACGAGGATCCCAGGCATCTCCCCCACCTCGCTCCGTACCGTCACTCGGTCGTTTACCTTCAGCCCCAGCCGCCGCATATCCGCGTCCGCCATCAGGATCACATCCCGCCGTTCCGTCCCGCGGTACACGTCTTCTTCCTCGTACACCACCGTGTTGAACTGCCCTTCCGACCGGATTGTCATCAGCGCGAGCGTGCGTCCATCCCGTTTCATCATCGGCGGCAACACCGGCGCATGAAACTTCGCCTTTCCGCTCCCTGTCGCAAACTTCGGCTCTCGCACCGTCCGCCCCGCCACCTGAAACTCTTGCTTGCTCACTTCGATCCCGCGCACTGCGTCGTACCCGGGGATGATCGCCGCGATCGCTTCACGTAGATCCGCGTGCGATTCCAGCGTGCCCAGATCGACCGGCGTATTACCCACCCCTCCCGCACCCTCCAGCACCCGCCGCGCAATCGCCGATATCACCTGCACCTCACCACGCGGCCCTTCGTACCGCGCCGCTCCACCCTCCGACATCCTTACATAGTTGAACATCGATTCCTGCGTCGTCGCCTCGGCCTCCTCATCCCGCGCCCGCACCGGCAAAATCAACGACTCCTTCCCTCTTCCACGCACATGCCCCGTATTTAGCGTCGTCGAAAGAAACACCGTCATCCCGATCCGCCCCAGTGCCCGCTCCGCAAACACGGCGTCCGGGCACGATCCAAACAAGTTTCCCCCCAGATGCAGCGCGAACTCCACCTCGCCACGCTCCGCCTTCTGCACGCACGCCAGTGTGTCCATCCCCGCCCCCGTCGGCAGCGTCACTCCGAACCGTTCCTGCATCGCGCGCAGCACCTGATCCTTCAGCGCCGGCGTCGCTCCCATCGACCCCACCCCTTGCACGTTCGAGTGCCCCCGCAGCGGCAGCAACCCCGCCCCCGACCGTCCCAGCATCCCGCGCATCATCGCCAGGTTCGCAATCATCCGCACGTTGTCTACCCCGTGCAGATGGTGCGTCATCCCCATCGTCCAGCAGAACACCGCCGACTTCGCTTTCGCATACGCCCCGGCGACCCCGCGTATCTCCGCTTCGCTCACGCCCGATTGCTCGACGATCGTGCCCCACCCAAGCCCGCGCACCGCCGCCTCGAACGCCCCCCACTCTTCCGTGTGCCGCTCGATGAACGTCGCATCCACACCACCCACCGACTCCAGCAGCGCCTTCGCCACGCCATACATGAACGCGATATCTCCGCCGATATGCGGCTGCACATACATATCCGACATCGTCGAACCCAGCATCATGCTCCGCACATCCGACGGTACCTTGAACTTCACCAATCCCAACTCGCGCAGCGGATTCACCACCACGACCTTCCCGCCGCGCCGCCGGATGTCCATGAACGTCCGCATCAGCCGCGGATGGTTCGACGCCGGGTTCCCACCCAGCAGCATGATGAAATCGCACTCCTCCAGGTCGTCCAGCGTGATCGTCGCGGTGCTTGTTCCCACCGCGCTATTCATCCCCACGCCCGACGCCTGATGGCAGAAGAACGAACAGTTGTTGACGTTATTCGTGCCATACAACCGCGCGACGACCTGCAGCAGAAACGCGGCTTCATTCGACGATCGCCCCGAAAAGTAAAAGAACGTCGAATCCGGCCCGCTCACCGCCGCCGCGGCCTTCATCTTCTCCCCCACACGCCCCAGCGCCTCGTCCCACGAGATCGCCCGATACGACCCTTCCCCAGCCCCGGCGTACAGCGGCTCGCACACCCGACCCGCTCCCTCCAGTTCCCGCGGTGTCATCCGTTCCAACTTATCAAACCCGAACTCCTCAAAGAACCCGTCACGCAATCGCCCCTGCATGTCCGCCGCCATCGCCTGCACCGACTTCTTGCATACCTCCGGAAACCTTCCCCGTTCGTTCACCATCCCCCCTTGCTGCCCACCCATGCCCAGCGCGCATGTCTTGCACGCATTGCGCGCCCGCAGCGCGCTCCACATCCGCCGAAATCCCCCCACTCGCCTCGCCGCCTTCAATGTGTACACAATCGAGTGCCACCCCCCCGCACTCGACGGTGCGGCGGGCGGCTCCAGCGGCGATTCACTCGGCGACGCCATCACGAATGGTACGTGCCCCCACCTTCACCGTACCACGGTACCTCTCCCTGCTCGGCCAATCCTCGCAACTTTGAAGATCACGGTCCGACCCCGCCGATATCCTTGTACCTGCCGCGCGGGTCGATCGTCCTGCGCCCGCTGTTCTTCTCGAACCTCGCTCGTCTGGCTCCTTTGCTCCTGTACCTTTGATCAGAATCCGTCTTTTACACACATGTCCTCCGACGAATCCATCTCTTCCCCTGCCTCAACCCCCCCGAAGCGAGCCAAGCGTTCCTCGTCGTCCAAGGACGGCTCCCCCTCGGCGTTTCGTCGGTTCGTTCATCGTGCATTCATCGTTCTGACGACCCTCGTCACCTTCCTCCTTCTCGCCGCGATCGTCGCTGGTGCCATCATCTACCGTCCCGCCATGAAGGCCCAAGTCTCGCGCCTCAAGCAGCAACCCGTCCGGGTCGAGATCGATTGGCCCCGCCTCGCCGTCTCCGGCCCCACACTTGTCGCGTCCGGCCAGACACGCCTCGCCCTCGCCGATCATCCCGCCACTTGGCTCGATCCCGGCTCGCAATCTGTCCTCCTCCGCCTCGCCTACGACAACCTCTCTCCCGATCCCCTCGATGAAGTCTCCCTCCGCCGTACTCAGGCCGCTCTCATGGCAACGGGCTGGTTCGAGTCCCCCTGCCGCGTCACTCGTTTCCCCGATAACCGTGTCTTCATCCAGGCCAACTGGCGCGAACCCGTCGCCGCCGTCCGCTTCGCCGCACGCGATTTCCTGGTCTCCGCTCACGCCGACCGCCTTCCTCCGGATTACCCAGCCGAAGGTTCCGGCCTGAAAGTCCTCATCGGCCCCGAACAGCCCGCCCCCGCCATCGGCGAATCCTGGCTCGGCGGCGATGTCCAAGCCGGCCTCGCCCTCCTCGATTGCCTCCGCCGTGCCCCAGCACGCGAACGCCAGGACATTCTCGATCAGGCCCGCGCCATCGACCTTTCCGAATACGCCGCTACCAAAAACCTCTATATCGTCACCGATACCGGCAGCCGTATCCTCTGGGGCGGCCAGCCCGGCACCTTCGTCCCAGGTCAGGCCCACGATACCATCAAACTCGACCGCCTCGCGCGCCTCGTCCGCGACCACGGCCGCATCGACGCCGCACGCGACTTCCTCGACATCAGCCTCGCCGGCGTTTATTGATTCCACGCCCCCCCCTCTCACCTCTATGACGCCCCCGGCGCACGCCGCGCTTCGGCACGCATCTCGCGCCGCCGTCGTTTATAGATCAGCCGCAGGTTCCTCGCATAGATCACCACCCCCGACGCCTGCCCCAGCAACGCGACCGGATCCTGCCGCCACACGAAGTAACTGAACAAAAACACCGACCCGCCCAGGCTGAACCACCAGAACGATTCGGTGATCACGCTCTGCCGTTTCCGTTCACTTGTGATCCACTGCAGCACCATCCGCCCGGAGAACAGTAGTTGCCCCAGTAGTCCGATCCCCAGCCACACCACCCCTACCCACGACGTGATATTTAACCACGCGAACACTCGGTTCCGCCGCGGCGTCGTCAGGTTCTCGAAAATCTCCGGTGGAAAAATCTCCCTCGCCTCCTCCACCGTCAATGCACGCGGATGCTTCGACCTCGTGCTCAAAAACCGGATCGTCACCGCTCCAGTCGCCGCTTCCGGCGCCGCTTCCAGCACCCCCCTTGTTCCACCCGCTCGATACTCCACCGTGATCGCCCCATCACGCACCTCGATCCGCGGCTTCGACGCAGGCCCGAACGCGATCCACATCCCCAGCCCCAGCACCAGTGCCATCAGCGCCGCTGGCTCCCACTTGATCCGCTTGCGCTTCGTGCTCACGCCGTACTCCCGGCTTTCCCCGCCCCCGAACCCGCTACGACCACTCCTTCCCTCCCCAACCCCGCCTCGCCCCCGCCCACTTCCACGCACTCCACCGGCCGCCTTCGATTCCGCATATACCGCACCGCCAGACAGTCAACCAGCCCAGGCAACGCCCGCTTTGTGATCCCGAATCCGTACTTCGTTTCCCCCGCCAACCGTGGCCGATGATTCACCGCCATCTCGACCACCGTGTACCCAAGATGCCGCGCCGTCACCGGTATGAACCGGTGCATCCCCTTGAACTCCAGCGGCAGCCCCAGCGCAATCTCCCGTTTCATCACCCGCAGCGAACACCCCGTATCCCGTATTGTGTCCCCCAGCAAGCCTTTCCGAAACGCCCGCCCCACGATCGAGCCCACACGCCGCACCGCATTGTCACGCCGCGCGTGCGACCGATCCCCCTGCACCATGTCCGCTCCCTGCTCCCGCAGCAGTTCCATCATCCCCTTCAGGTCCGCCGGATCATTCTGCAAATCCGCGTCCAGCGTCGCCACGTACCGCCCCCGCGTCGCCCGGAAACCCGCGTGGAACGCCGCTGACTGACCATTCCCCTTCCCCGGCGGCGTCCGCGTCATCGCCACGCATCGCAGCCACTTCCTTCCCTCCATCCCTTCTTCTATCTTCGCCCGTGTCGAATCCGTCGAGCCGTCGTCCACGATCACAAACTCAAACGGGATCCCCAGCGACCTCAACGCCGCCTCGGCTTGCTCAATCAACGGCGCAATATTCGCCTCTTCGTTGTGCGCCGGTGCTACGAGCGACAATCCTCGCTCGGCCAGCCCGTCCTCCGCCACGCCACTCGGCTCTGTCCTCGATCCCGCGTTGAACGTTCTTGTTGAGTTCATCTGGCACACTTTAGGGTATGGAATCCCCCTCGTCGCCCCGGCCATTTCACACCCCACCGTGCACGTCCTCTCCCCTTCCGCCTTCTCCCGTTCGTTGGATTCGCACCTCCACTTATCCCGCTCGCCCCGACAGCCGAGAAACTCTACGACGCCCCGTCGTATCATCCGCCGTCCTGTTCACTCGCTGATATCGGACGCACGTCGTTCCCCCGCCCTCTTTCGTTGCCTTCCCGACGCAGGATCGATCGTGACGATACCCACTCTTTCTTCCAACTCCCCCGCTGGCGACGCCCCCGCGCCCTCCCGCACGCCCCCCAGCGTTCTCATCCTCACCAAGAACGAGGATGCCAACATCGAGCAGTGCCTGCGTTCCGTCTCCTTCTCCGACGACATTGTCGTTCTCGATAGTTTCTCCGACGACCGCACCGTCGAGATCGCTTCCAAGTTCCCGAACGTCCGCGTCGTGCAGCGCACCTTCGACACCGAATACCTCCAGCGCAACTTCGGCTTCGAGAGCATCTCGTACAAACACCCTTGGGTCTATGTCTGCGATGCCGACGAGCGCATCCCCGACGACCTCCGCGACGAACTCATCCGCGCCGTGAGCGACCCCGCGAACACCCATTCCGCACTCCGTATCCGCTACAAAAACTACTTCCTCGGGAAGTGGATCAAGCGTTCCAGCGGGTATCCCGTTTGGATCATCCGGCTCGTCCGCCCCGAGAAAGTCCGCTACGAAAAACGCGCCACCAACGTCCATCCCATCGTCGAAGGTTCCACCGGCAGCCTCAGGTCTCACTTCAACCATTACAGTTTCAACAGCGGCCTGCGTCGCTGGTTCGACAAGCACAACTTCTATTCCGATCGCGAAGCCTACGAAGCCGTCCAAGTTCGTAAACTCGGCGTGGGCAAAGCCGGCAGCCTCTTCGCACGCGACCCCATGGCACGCCGACGCGCCTTCAAAAACGCCGCCTTCTTCCTCAAAGGCCGCGCCTTCTGGCGATTCCTCTTCCAGTACATCCTTAAGTTCGGCTTCCTCGACGGCGTCGCCGGTTTCCACTATTGCGCCATGATCTCCATGTACGAATACTGGATCGAACTCAAAATCCATGAACAAGAACGCTCCTGGCGCGAACGCACCGAAGACGTTGTCAAGCGACGCCTCGCCGCTGATCCCAACGGAGCCGCGCGATGAACCACGCCGTGCCCCTCATCGACATCATGATCCCCACGCTCAATGAAGCGTCACATATCGCTCAGACCGTCGCCAACGCCCGAACGCTTGGCGATGTCTACGTCCTCGACTCCTTCAGCACCGACGGCACTCAGGACCTCGCCCGCGCCGCGGGCGCCACTGTTATCGAGCATCCCTTCGAGAACTACTCCAGACAGAAAAACTGGGGCCTTGATAACCTCCCCTTCCGTGGTAAGTGGATCTTCATCCTCGACGCCGACGAGCGCATTACACCCGAACTCCGCGAAGAGGCCGTCCGCGTCGCCTCAGACCCCGCCGCCGCCGACGGCTATTACGTCAACCGTGTCGTCATCTTCATGGGCCGCGAGATCCGCCACGGCGGACTCTACCCCTCTTGGAACCTCCGCTTCTTCAAACGCGGCTCCTGCCGCTACGAAGACCGCGCCGTCCACGAGCACATGGTCTGCACCGGCCCCACCGGATACCTCAAACACGAGATGCTCCACATCCGCCGTGAGAGCATCTCCGAGTACATCGTCAAGCACATCCGCTACGCCGATATGGAGAGCGACGAGTGGATCAAAATCCGTCAAGGTAAAGCCGGCGCTGCCAATGCCCGCTCCCTCTTCCCAAGCCTCCAGGGCTACCGCCAATGGCTCCGCCGCGAAGCCTGGCCCCGCGCCCCTATGCGGCCTCTCCTCCGATTTCTCTACATGTACCTCTTCCGTTTCGGCATCCTCGACCGACGCCCAGGACTTCACCTCGCCCTCCTCATGGCCAGTTACGAATACATGATCGGCCTCCTCTACCGCGACAAACTCCATAAACTCCGCCAATCCGACGGCCTCGACGGCTAACCGCTGCTCCATCTCGTGTGGCCCGACGGCCCCCGTCGGTCTTCGTGAACCAGCGAACTACCGGGCGTTCGGACCCCAACAAAGGCACCGAACCGGGGTGTTCGGGCTTCCCACGCCGATCTTTCGGTTGTCCGGCTTTTCTACCCATTCTTCGTCTGCTTCTCGTGGGGTTGAGTTTCTTGCGATCCTTCAAGGCTCAAACGAGGCGTCTTGTTCTCCGCTCTACTTCATAATCTCCGCGTGCTTCCCTGGCTTCGCTCCCCCACTCGCCTCCGCCGCTCGCTTCAGTTCCGCCGCCAGTCCGCTGAACAGCCCCGGCGTCCGCCCCGGGCTATACACCCGATACACCCCCCGACGCTTCGCGTCCACCGACTTCGTTGCCAGCGAGCCGTCCCCGGTTGAGCCGATGGTCAGCACCGCCAGCGGGCCTCCCCCCAGCGACAGCATCGTGATCTCCCCCTTCGTCGTCCAGCCCGCCGGTTCGCTCAGTTCAATCGTCCGCGGCCCCTCTCCCGTGAAAAAACTCAGCATCTCGTTCACCAGCGCGCCATCCACTTCGCTCACCGCCGTTTCCTTCCCCCCAGCGATCTCCACCCATTGTTCAAGCGACCTCTTGAACACCCGCGCCGGCAACCCCCCTCCCCCCGCCGTTCCCTCTGGCCCCGGCACCGGCTCCAATATCACCCCACCACTGTCCCCGACCGCGCTCTCGACCGATCGTGCCGCGATATATCGCGTTGGCACAAACACTTCCTGAGTCAGTGTGGTGCTCCCGATCGTGAACACCGGCCCCCCCTTCGCGTACGCCGCATACCGCCGTTGCATCGTCCCGTCGCTCGGCTTCCCAATGTGCAGTTCCCGCGCTTCCGTCCTCGACCCCGCCGCCCCACCGCCGCCATCAACTCGATCCGACTCGATCGTGATCGTCACGATCGGCGCGTCCAGCCCTGTCACCTCCGTCGGCGGTGCCTGCTCATCAAAAAACTGCTGGATCGACAACTCCCCAAGCATCGAAACTAGTTGGCGCACACGCTCCGGGTCCGCCGCCGTCGCGACCGGCTCGATCATCGCCCACGACCCCCTCACTTTTCCGATCGTCATGTTCCGGTCCACATTCGCTAGCCGTATCCGCGACACTTCCGACCCAAGATCCGCAAACACCCGGACCTCTCGCCACCCCTTCGGCCCCGGTTCTCGCAGCACCTTGTGCAAACTGCTATCCACCACTGCCAGCACCGGCTTGCCCCCCACCTCCGTCTTTCCCGAACTGTCGGCGCCCGCCATCGGCTCCACCGACACAAGCCCCCGATCCCCAAGCGTCCTCGCGGCAAACCGAAGCACCTGCGTTCGACTCACCCCCACCCCGCCTCCACCCAGTTCCACCCGTACCTCTGTCGCTTCCGTCCCCACTCCACTCACCAAGTCTTCCTTCGTCGGCACCCCGATCGCCCTTGTCTCCGCCAGCCGACGCAACAGCGCCTGCGCCGCCGTCGCCTGCACCGCCCACCGCGTCTCCCCCCCACGCTTCCCGATCACCGCGAACCACGTCCCAGCCACGGCCCCCCGCTCCAGCACCTGCTCAGCGCCATCCGGCCCGGTGATCCGCACCGCTCGCACCGCGCCCGGGTCGATTTCCACTACCAGCGCGCCCGGCGCAATCGACCCCGGCGCGACCGCTTCCTTCGGTCGGCTCAGCAAATACCACGCCGCGCCCCCGAGCGAAATAGCCATCACCAGCGACAGAATGACAGTGCGTATTGACATATTGGAGTGTATGAATCGCCGCGCATTCGGTCGCACCATTCCCACCCACATATTCGCCTTTTCTCCGGCGGCGACACCACCGCCTGCGAATAATCCTCATCCGAACCCTTTGCGAGATTCCAACCATGAAGATCTTCTGGGCGATATTGATTGCCGTTGTCCTCGGCGCAGGTGCCTATGCCATGTTCTGGACCGGCTCTCCCACCGCACTCGTTAGCCAACCCCCCGCCCCACCCGTCAGCCCACCGATGAACCGCGGTGTCCCCGCCGACGAGGGCGCGTTCTTCTCCGACACACTCCACAACGTCGATCCCACCACCAATCCCGCTGCTGCTCCGGGTTCCACGCCGCCCGTCGCTCCTGCGTCGCCTCAGCCAAGCCCTCAGCCAATCCCTCCGATCCCCGTCGCAATTCCCGCCGCCGACCCCGCACCCTCTTCTCAAGGGCTAACCAAGCAGCAGGTTGCCGACGCCGTCGCCCAAGCCAAGAAAGATGCCGCCGCCAAGCCCGAAACTCTCACCCCTTCCCCGACTTCTCCGGCTTCCGCCCCACCCTCTACAACCCTCGTCCCGAATCCCCCGGAAGGCGTCAAAGTCACCCCACAAGACGACGGCTCCGCACTCATCGACGACAAGTTCACCCTCCGCGGCGAGGGCACCCTCGACCACCCCTACGAAATCACCTGGGACTACCTCACCTCCGCCGAAGAAACCTACCAACCACGCCTCGGCAAAAAAACCGTCCCCCCGCGCCTCGTTATGCTCAACGATTCCTACGTCAAAATCAGCGGCTACATCGCCTTCCCCATCATGGCCACCGAACCCACCGAGATGCTCTCCATGCTCAACCAGTGGGACGGCTGCTGCATCGGCGTCCCGCCCACCCCCTACGACGCTATCGAAGTTAAACTCAAAGCCCCTGCCGAGGGCGAAGAACGCCTCGCCAGTTACGGCGCTATCACCGGCAAGTTCCGTGTCGATCCCTACCTCGTTAAAGACTGGCTCGTCAGCCTCTACATGATGGACGAGGGCGAAGTCTCCAGAAAATAACCGGCTCCCACGTCGCCGCAACCTCACCCCCACCTCTCACTTCACCGCCGCGCACACCTTCTTCGCCGCGTCCGTCAGGTCCACCGCCGGCTGCATCGTCGGGATCTTCCCCTTCGCTTCCAGCAGCAACTTCCGTCCCGCCTCCACATTCGTCCCTTCCAGCCTCACCACGAGCGGTACCTTGAACCCGATCGACCCATCGGGGTTCTTGTGCTTGGTCGCCGCGTTGATGATCCCCTGCGCGATCACGTCGCACCGCATGATCCCCCCGAAAATATTCACCAGCACCCCCTTCACATGCGCATCCGACAGAATGATCGAGAACGCTTCCGTCACCGCTTCTTCCGTCGCCCCGCCGCCCACGTCCAGAAAGTTCGCCGGCGTCCCACCGTGCAACTTCACGATGTCCATCGTCGCCATCGCCAGCCCCGCCCCGTTCACCAGACATCCGATGTTCCCGTCCAGCGCGATGTACGACAGCCCGAACCGGTGCGCCCTCAGTTCCGCCGGGTTCTCTTCCGTCGGGTCGGCCAGCGCCGATACTTCCGCGTGCCGGAACAGTCCATTGTCATCAAAGTTGAACTTCGCGTCGATCGCAAGCACCTGACCATCCGGGTGCGCACTCGTTCCCGGCGTCACGATCAATGGGTTGATCTCCGCGATTGTGCAATCCTTCGCCACGAATAACTCCGCGAGTTTCACCATGATGTTCGCGGCTTGATTCACCTGCTTGCCCTTGAACCCTAGTTCATATGCCACCCGCCGCGCCTGATGCCCCTGCAGCCCTAGCAACGGATGCAGCGCCACCTTCTTGATCGCGTCCGGCCGTTCGTGCGCGACCTGTTCGATCTCCACCCCACCCTCGCTCGATGCGATCAGCACGTTCCGCCGCGTCTTGCGATCCGTCGTGATCGCCAGGTAATACTCCTGAGCGATGTCCACCCCCGCCGCCAGCAGCAACTTCTTCACCTCCAGCCCCTCCGGCCCAGTCTGCGGCGACACCATCTTGTTGCTCAGCATGAACCGCGCCGCCGCCTCCGCTTCCGCCGCCGACCGTACCAACTTCACGAACCCCGCCTTTCCTCGCCCCCCCGCCTGTACCTGCGCCTTCACCACCACCAGCGCGCCCGAACCGTTCGCACCCCCGGTACCCCCGAACGCATCCTCCGCCACCCGCTTGTACGCCGGTGCGGCTTCATCGATCGATTCAATCACCACCCCCGCCGGTACAGGTATGCCGGCTTGACGGAGCAGATCGCGGGCTTGGTATTCGTGGATCTTCATGGGGCAACAGTGTATCGCCCCGCGCCCACACAGTCCCCATTTCCCGCGCTATCATCTGGTCCTCTCGTGCCGGTACATCGATTGGAGTTGTGTTCCTCATGCCCACCGACTTGGAATGGCAGCAGATCCGAACCCGCGCCGCGGTCTTCCCACCACAGGCTTACGCCTTCCTCCGT
Organism: Phycisphaerales bacterium; assembly: GCA_041742635.1. Classification (GTDB taxonomy): domain Bacteria; phylum Planctomycetota; class Phycisphaerae; order Phycisphaerales; family UBA1924; genus JTS-AC122. The sequence goes on along the minus strand of JBGSIF010000270.1, from coordinate 19,764 downwards.
GAAGGCCTCCATTTCACCGTCCAAACCGTCCACGGCGAAACCGTCAGCACCTCCGGTTCCATCGGACCCAATCAGTCCATCACCATCAAAGTCCCCGTCGATCCCACCGACGAACGCCGCCACGTCTCAGGTCAACAACTCTGCCTCGGCCTCCGCGATATGGCCCTCCAACGCTACGGCCTCCTCGCCAAGACCGTCCTCGAACGCTGGGGAATCCGCCGTACCGAAGATTTCGGAGTCCTCGTCTACTCCATGATCGACCGCGGCGAACTCCGCAACAGCCCCAACGACCGCTTCGAGGACTTTCAAGGCGTCTTCGATTTCGACGAAGCCTTCGGCCAACTCGCCATGAGTTGAGCCAGTTTCGCTCCGTCTTCTTTCCAACGCTCATTCCCGCCTCGGCACGATCAACTCCCTGATCGGTGCCCGTGCTTTATCCCCGCTTCCAGCACATCCGCGACATACGTCGGCTCATCGTGGTACACCGCGTTCTCCGCGTCCAGCGATAGCAGTAAACTTCGGTACCGCTCGATCGATTCGTTGATCTCAACGTCACCAAGCCTTCGCACGCCCATTTCACCCCGAACAGCATTCCAAAAATCCGCAATCTGCTCAGGCGTCAACTCGGGTTCAATCATCTTGTTACGTGACGGCGATAAACTGAACTCCTGTGGAATGGCCATGCCAGTCTGAGGGTCTCGGTTTTTCTTCGCGCTCATAGACTCACCGTGGTAGTGTATCGTGCCGATTGTGTTGCAACACGCCCCCCGTGTCCCCTCCAAGGGCAATCGCATTATCTGATTTCGAGACCAACTTCTGCTATTTACCCCAGCAAATCAATCAGAAGTTGGTCTGGAATGGGTCGGAAATCGGATAATGCGATTGCCCTGTGTCCCCTCCGGGGCAACCGCATTATCCGCACGCAGAATCCTGAAAGAGGCTTGAGCGCGGAGGGCGCGGAGTGCGCTGAGATGATTGGATGGTCTGACGCACGCCGGATTGTTCCCTGTTTCTTGACTCGGCGTGCTCCGCGTTCAATGAGTTCGATGATCGGGCGGTTTGCTGGTTGACCGTGGATAATGCGCTTGCCCTGATGTCCCCTCGCCTCTCTACCCTCCTCCATGCTCGATCACCTCACCGTCGCGCAACTCGAAGAGGGCCGTCAGGCCCGCAGCCTCGCCGAACTCGCCCCAGAACACCGTCTCTTCGCCGGTGGGTGCGCCGCCCGCGGCGCGCCCGGCACCTGGGTCAACAACACCGTCGGCGTCGGCCTCGCCGGCGAAGCCCCCGCCGCCGACCTCGTCAACTGGTTCGAGGAAAAGCACATCGAGCCGCGCATCGAACTCTGCCCTTACGCCGATCGATCCGTCACGTTCGCCCTCGCTTCGCTCGGATTCGTCATCCGCGACTGGGAGAACGTCCTCTATCGCCCCATCGATCCCGCGGCTCCCGCACGCACCATCTCCCAACCGCCCGCGGACATCCACATCGAAATCGTCGATCCTTCCGACGCCGCCCGCGTCCGCGAGTACGCCGCCGTCTCGATGTCCGGCTTCTTCCCCGACAATACATCCCCCACCGAAGCCGACTTCGATCTTGCCGAGCGCTGGACTCGTCACCACAGCGTCGTGAGTGTCGCCGCCGTCATCGACGGCCGCTACGTCGGTGCCGGCGCCGCATCCTTCGGCGACGGCATCGTCTACCTCAGCGGACTCACCGTCCTTCCACAGTTCCGTCGTCGTGGCATCCAGCAAGCGCTCATCGCCGAACGCCTCAACATCGCCGCGTCCCGAGGCATCCGCGTCGCCACCATCGGTTCTCGCCCCGGCGCACCCACCGAGCGCAACGTCCGCCGCATGGGCTTCCAACTTGCCTATACCAAAGCAATCGTGGTCCGCCCCGGCCCCGGATTGATTCCCAACGTCGGCTGACCCTGTCGTACACTTTAGTGCCGATGCGACCCGACGCTTTCAAACGTGCCGCCGCCGCCGCCCGCTCCGGGCTTCGCCGTTATCCCAGGCATCTCTGGCAATCCCTGCGCGACGCCGCCGCCCCCCCACTCTCCGCCCCACACATTCTTTCTCGCATCCAGCAGGCGACCGGAGCAGTCGATCCATTCACCCTCGGCGGCCACATCAGCGCCGTGTGGATCGGGCACGCAACCGTCCTCCTACGAGTCGCAGGCGTCACGATTCTCACCGACCCTGTCTTCGCTCATCGCATCGGCGTCTCGATCGGTCGCCGCACCTTTGGCGTTAGCCGCCTTACCCCCCCACCGCTCGATGTGCAGGACTTGCCCCCGATCGATGTGATCCTCATCTCCCACGCTCACTTCGACCACCTCGATCGCCCCTCCCTCCGCAGATTAGCCGATCCACGCACCACCGTCGTCACCGCACGCCGTACAGGACGCCTCATCCCACCCGGCTTCCGCGAAGTTGTCGAACTCGATTGGGACGCCTCCCTTAGTGTCGCCGGGCTAGAGGTAACGGCCTGGCGTCCATCGCACTGGGGCGCACGCACCGCCCTCGACCGCGCCAGAGGCTTTAATAGTTACGTCGTGACCACGCCCCTCGTCCTCACTGATACATCCTCGCACCCCTCCTACAACGTCCTTTTTGCAGGCGATACCGCACACACCGACACGCTTGATTCCGCTCGCCCGATCGACCTTGCCATCTTTGGCATCGGTGCCTACGACCCTTGGGACCACGCCCACGCGACACCCGAGCAGGCCTGGGACATGTTTTCCCGCGTGGCACGAGACGAATCTTCTCGTATGTTGCCCATTCATCACTCGACCTTTGAACTCAGTGACGAACACGCCGATGAGCCGATGCGCCGCCTACTCAACGCGGCCCGCGATCAGCACGATTCAATCGTTTGCCGCGAGCCGGGCCTGATTTGGACACGCTGACCCTACACATTTCAAAATAGCCTGAACTCACTTCGGCCGGTATCCCATCTTCGCCATCAATGAATCAAAGTGATCAAGCCCATAAAAACTGATAATCACACGCCCTTTGTCCCCCTTCGATCCTACAGCGAGTTCTACCTTCGTCCCAAGGTGCTCCGATAACTGCTGCTCGAGATTCCGAATCCCCGCCTCATGTTCTAGTTTGCGCTCCGGCCGTGCGGACGCACCACGGCCCGGGGTTTTCCCCACGCGATCAGCCGTTGCCGCAACCGTCGCGCCTGCTCGCTCGAGCCGTCTAACCGACCATTCGTCTTCCACCGCGTGCCTCGCCAGTTCTACCCGCCGTTCCCCAGGCGGGCACGTCAAGAGTGCCTTCCCATGTCCGAACGACAACTTTCGCTGATCGAGCAGCGCGATAATCTCAGGTTCGAGTTCGCTCAGCCGGATCATGTTGGTCACGCTCGATCGATCGAGGCCCACTTTTTCAGCAATCTGTGCGTGTGTCAAACCAAACCGATCCGTGAGCGCCTTGAGCGCCCATGCTTTTTCCATCGGTGCTAAATCATCACGCTGCATGTTCTCGATAAGCGCCCACTCTGCCGATTCTTCATCGCCGATATCCACGACGATTGCGGGGATGTTGCCAAGCCCGGCCAGCCCCGCGGCTCTGAACCGCCGCTCCCCCGCCACGATTTCATACTGCCCGGCTTCGTCGCTCGCACGTACAAGAATCGGCTGCATGACCCCAGCCGACCGGATCGATTCCGCAAGCCGTTCCAGCGACGCAGCATCAAACTGCTTTCTGGGCTGGCTTTTGTTAGGTATTATGCTCTTCAGTTCTAGCCTTTGAACCAGATTACCAGGTTCTTGATCGTTCGTCGCCTCACGCTGCTCCGGAACCTGCAACGATTCGGGTCGAGACGTACTCATGGGGGTTGCGAGCAGACTTGTCAGCCCTCTGCCGAGACGTCGTGTTGGTGCGGCCATCGTTTATCCTGTGTTTCACGGGGAACATTCAAGTCGAAGAATCAAATCAAATCATATCATCCCGGAGAAGTATACCAACTATTAGACCGATTATGACCATTACCCGTGGCTCCTACTGATCAAATCGTTCGACCTGCAACCCTCGACGATCGCTCGTACAATGAGTCTCTCGGCCTTGTCGCAGGCGAACTGCTCCATGAAATCTGCAACGCGTTCACGGCAGTGAAGCATCAGGCTGACAGCGCCGCAAATGAGTCCGGTCTTGACGGTAAAACTAAAAACGCGCTTTTGGCATCGAGTCAGGCGTCCGAGCGAGTCCTAACGATCGCCAAAGCACTGCTAAATTCGCTGCGCAGTATTGACACAAATACCAACACGACGCATTGCAATGTACACGACGTCGTTAGTGCCGCAATCTTGGCTGTTGCGACCCCGGATCGAGTGACAACAGAGATAATCGGTGACAGCGGGACGATTGCCCGCGTCCACCCCTTTATTCTCGAACACGTCATAGTGAACATTTTACTAAACGCCATCGCGGCGGCACCCCGAGGGGCAGAGACGATTGTCGTCAGTTTCGGAACTGTGCAGGCGTCTAAGACTAATGGTTTCACGTGGAACAATGAGGCGCAGTGCGTAGAAATTGTCGTTTCCGATAACGGTCATGGTATCCTTGCTCACGGGGTATCTACCCCGAAACAGCGAAGGTACGGCCTGTCGGTTTGTAAAAAACTCCTTGCTACTGTTCACGGCACTCTCACCATTTCCCCGAACACCGGCCGTGGTACCAGCGTCCGCGTTGTGCTGCCAGTCGCACACCCAAATCATCGCCTGCCAAATGCGGCATAATCACCAACCCACTCGCACCCCATCGGTACAATAGCCTATGGGAGGGATACCATTGGTATGGGATAAAGTGCCCTGATGAGCTTTGTCATAGAAATGATCCGCCTCGGGCTGACAAGCCTGCGTCTTCATGTGCTTCGTTCAATCCTCACCGCGCTCGGCATCATCATTGGTGTTGCTGCCGTCATTACGATGGTAAGCGTCGGTGAAGGTACAAAGCGTCAAGCTTTGGCTCAGATCGAACGGCTAGGCGCCAAAAATATTATCGTCCGTTCTCAAAAGCCTCCAGAAACGCAGCAAGCCCAGAGCGGCCAGCGCCGCAGTTTCATCAGTCGCTTTGGGATCACACGTGATGACTTGCGAGTAATCCAAGCAAGCCTGCCTGACGCGGAAACAATCGTCCCTCTGAAGGAAGTGGGGGGGCAGATCTTTCGAGACAACCGCAGAAAAGTTAGTCAAACGTTTGGTACTACGCCCGAACTTGCCAGAGTGGCGAATCTGAAGGTTGCCCGCGGGAGACACCTAACAAATGAAGACCTCGACTCGCGTGCAATGGTCTGTGTACTCGGCTCGCAGGTGGCGAAGGATCTATTCCCATTTGACGAACCGCTCGGCGCGACGATGCGGGTGGACGACAAGGTGTTCCGTGTAGTCGGAGTATTGCATCCAATCGGCCTTGCAGGCGGCGCCGGGGCCGCCCTTGTCGGGCGCGACCTGAGCCTCGATGTACACATCCCCATATCCACGGCGGTCCTTGTTTTCGGCGATCAAGTATTCCGCCGCGAGAGCGGTTCATTTCAGGCTAGTGATGTTCAAGTTTCTGAGATTTACATCTCGGCACCATCCCGCGAAGTCGTGCTCGAGTACGCCTCGCTGATCCAACGCACGATGGGAGTTCGCCACCCCGGCATGCGGGACGTGGCGATGCACGTTCCATATCAACTGCTCGAAGACGCCGAGCGAAGCGCGCTCACCGCACAGGCGGCCTTGGTCTTCGTCGCCGTGATCTCGTTGTTGGTGGGGGGGATCGGGATTATGAACATCATGCTCGCGTCGGTCACCGAGCGCACGCGAGAGATCGGTATTCGCCGAGCCTTAGGCGCGACACGCAGGCATGTCGTTTTTCAGTTCCTTGTCGAAACAGTCGTGCTGGGCTGCATCGGCGGCCTGCTCGGCGTCGCCCTTGGTGTCGGCGTTAGTTTCTTCATTGAATGGGGCGCACCTCGTATCAACCGTTTGCCGCTGGTCGGCACGCTCTTTTCCAAAGACATCATGCTCCCCACGTTCGTCACGGGCTGGTCGGTCGTCGTCTCGTTCGGAGTCGCGACGCTCACCGGTCTGATCTTCGGTCTATACCCCGCGATACGTGCCGCCCAGCAAGACCCAATCGTCGCATTGCGGCATGACTAGATCTTGGGGCCACTACTTTGCGGGCACACTCGCGCGTTCGGCTTCGTGTACCACGGTGCGGACTTCGCCTTGCTCATTGGCAGGGCGGTCGGGTTCGTGAACATCCAAGCGGACGCGCAGGACGCGCGTCGGTGATGAATGCAACACATGGACCCCGATCCGATCGTGGGTGAACGAATCGCCAGCCTTCGGGATGCGGCCCAAGGTGGTGATCACGAACCCGCCGAGCGTGTCGTAGTCGTCTGCCTTGGGCAGCGCGGCTCCGAGCGATGCAAGGGCGGCGTTGACGTCCTCGATGTAAGCCCGCGCATCGACCTCGACGGACTTGGACGTGTGATTGACTTCGATCTTTTCGACTTCGTCTGATTCGGGTTCGTATTCGTCATAAATATCGCCGAAAACGGTTTCGACAACATCCTCGATCGTGACAAGCCCGGCGGTCCCGCCGTACTCGTCGGCGACCATTGCAATGTGTACTTTTTTCGCAAGCAGTTCGTGCATGAGTTCGCGTGCGGTTTTGGTTTCTGGCACGAAGATTGCCGGGCGAAGGATCGTTTTGAGTTCGAACGGCTTGGCCGCACCGGCCGCGGCCCTCGCTCCGCTTCCCGCGAGCCAGCGCAGCAAATCCTTCACATAAAAAATCCCGACGATATGGTCCATGTTATTTTTGTACACCGGGATGCGGCTGTGCCCGATCTTGCGCATCACGCCTGTGACCGCTCCAAGATCGTCGGTGTATTCCAGTGCGAGTATCTCCGTTCGCGGCGTCATGATTTGCTCGACCGTACGGTCGCGCAGTTGCACGACCGCCGTGAGCATCCGCTGCTCGTCTTCGTCGAGTTGCCCTTCTCGCTTGCCTTCGTGAATGACGGACATGAGTTCGGCTTCGAGTTCTTCGCCTTCGGTGCGTTGCCGCTTCCCGGTCAGCCGGCGGACGACTTCGTCTAAGAAGCGTGCCACGGGCGCGAGGGGCGTTTCGAGCAGGTATACCGCACGGATCAGCCGGGCGTTGGTGTACACGACGCGCTCGCTCACATGCGAAGCGATGCTGATCGGCGCCACGACCAGGACGATCCAGGTCGCCAGCGCGGTGAGCAAGGCGGCGATGATTGCTCGGCCGAGGGTGAAGTACTCGGGCGCATCCAGCGACGCCGCGTACCAGACCATGCACGCCACGACGGTTACGCTGCACATCATGCGCGGCAGTGCCATCGCACGCGCATGGGCGGGCAACTCGTCGAGGATGGAGTAGACACGGCGTGAGGCGGCCGGGTTGTTCGTGCGCGTCGTAAGTTCTTCAAGCGCGCCCCGGGCGACGTCGGTGAGTGAGAAGTAAAGAGTCGAGCAAACGGCACCAATCACGGTGGCTCCGCCGGCAATCCAGAGCGCGAGGGATGCACTCATGTCGCGCCCCCTTTCGCCTGAGAAGACCCACACAGATCCGGTGGCGCAAAGACGGTTCCGACGCCAATGCTTCGCAGGATCTCGTCCTCCCGAGTGTGCATCGCGGCGAATTCGGCTTCGTCGTGATCGTCGTAACCGAGACAATGCAGTACGCCGTGAACGGCGTAGAGCAGCAGTTCGTGGGCTACGCCGTGCCCGCGCAGGGCCGCTTGTCGGGCCGCTACATCGATACACAGAACCAGGTCCGCGTCCAAGTGGGGTGGATCGTTCTCAGCCGGGTCCGGAGGATCGGCGAGGTCAAAGGTCAGGATATCAGTTGTGGTCGGATCGCCGCTGTGCTCGCCGTGAAGCCGGCACATATCGGCGTCACCCACGATGCGGACGCGAACTTCGCCCGTTACCCCAAGAAAATCCAAACATGCGGTAGCTCGATCAACCAGAAAACCAGTGTCGCTGACCGAGAGGGACTGCGACGGGTCGATCAAGTCAATATGGGCTGTTCTCGACACTGGGCCGGCACGAAACCGCCCCGACGCGGGGCAGGTGGTACTCGGAGGCTCGCTGTTCTCTGTATCGTTCATTGCGGGTGTACTCCCCTCCACGGTCGATGCGCCAAACAAGGAATGTGGCCCCGCGGATGGTTCCAGAAGGTATCGGGAACACTTCAAGTGTACGCTGAAAATACGATCGATGTGCGATCATCCCCTGGTCGAGCGTCACAAAGATGCTTGATGTTATATTTTTGGTAGTGTAATATGGGATAAATGGCAGATTTGAGCAGTTTTGAACCCGATCAGTCTGATCGCGTCGTCGCAAGCGCTAACGAGCCGGGAATGAAAGGATGGCGTCCGCGGCCCTCGACGCGCCGTCTTCGGATTGGATCAGTGGACCCATGCGCGATGCAAGCGAGCGCGCGTTAGTATCGTCCAAGACTTGGCGAAGGCGAGTGGTCAGTCGTTCGGGAGTCACGCGGGTCGCCCAGAGAGTCTGAGAAACCCCGAGTCGCTTCGCGCGGGCGGCGTTGTCAAACTGGTCGTAGGCGTGTGGCACGATGAGCGTCGGGCGCCCGGAGCGGAGGCCTTGGGCGGTGGTGCCGATCCCGCCGTGGTGGATGCTGGCAGCGCAGCGGGGCATGACTTGGGAGAAGGGTGCGTAGTTGAAGGCACGGACGCCGGGGGGGAGTTCGCTGGGTTTGGGGGCGTACTCGGGGCGGTTGGTGAGCAGGATGCCGCGTCGGCCCAAGGTTCGGCAGGCATGGGCGGCGTGGCGGTAGAAGTCGCCGGCAACGTGGACGATCGCCGTGCCGAGAGAATAGAGCAGTGGGGGGTCGTTGGCGGCGTCACATTCGTCGAGGAATCGCAATACGTCGAGAGCGTCGGTGGCGAGGCGAGGCGAATCGTCGTGCCAGGGGAAGCCACAGATGAGGCCAGCGGGGGGGTCGCCTTGGATCGGGCCGCGGAAGTGTGGGGACCACATGCCCAGAACGAGTTGGCTCTGGGTGGCGTCGGCGAAGAGCATGTCCCGCGCGGGTGAGAACCCGTACTCTCGCCGAATCGCGTTCACGGGGCGGTCGTATTGCCAGCGCATTTGACGGCGGGCGAGCCACATGCCCGTTTTCATCATCCAGCGAGGGGGATTCTCGGGCGCGCCCTGCACGAAGACGGACTTGTCTCGGTCGTTGAACCACATGGCGGGCGCGAGCACGCAGGTAGCGAGCGGGATGCCGGCGCGTTCGCACAGCCATGGCACCCCGATCGAGATGTGGTGTGCAACGACAAGGTCGGGCTTCATGTGCGCAAGGGCTTCCTGGGTGTACGAGATGATCGTCGGAGCGTCGGCGATGAGCAGTTCGCGCAGCACGGTCATCGAACCCTTCCGGTGATGAGCGGCGTTGGGGACGTTCATTTTTTGTTTGAAGTCGAACTCATCGCCGAGCGGCAGGAACCCCAGTGCGGCGGCGCGGATGGTCGGCTCGAAGTGCGGGTTCACGAGGCAAGTGACGGCGTGCCCGCGTGCGGCGAGTTCACGCCCGATAGCGACGAATGGGTGGATATCGCCAGCGGAACCGAGGGTTGTGAGCAGGATCTTCATGCCTTGATAAGAGTACTTCGGATTGGGGCGTGTGGAATCGGGGGTTGCGTGTGAAGAGGCATCGGGATGCGCCGGGTGCTATTGTTTGGGATTCCAGTCGTACTACCAGCAAGTTGATAGGTACAGCATGAAGTGCAAGAACGTGATTGGTGCGATCGTCGCCGGGGGTTTGATGGTGTCGGGTGCGATGGCGCAGGACAAGCCGGTTGTTCCGGCACCCGCGCCAGCACCGACGACCCCGGCCACACCGGAGCCGCCGGCGAGTCCGATCGAGGCCCAAGCCGAGCCGAAACTCGGGGTGACATCAGTCGATGTCAAAGTCGGCGAGGGAGCAAAGGCAAGGGTTGGTTCGCTCGTCGTGGTTCACCTTGTGGGGTCGATCAAGGGCAGTGTTGAAATCGAGAACACGGTCATCACCGAAAAACCGGTCGGCATTGTGCTGCGAAGCGGCTTGGGCGGCGCGCCGTTCCCAGGGCTTGTCCCGGGAATCAGCGGGATGAAAGTGGGGGGGAAGCGGACGATCAACATCCCCGCGGCCGCGGCTTACGGTGCGAAAGAAGTCCGGGTCGGCAATACCACGGTTCCGGTGAACTCCGACCTGGTGTACGAGGTTGAGTTGCTGGACATGATGATGGTCGAGGAACTGGAAGTCGGCACCGGGGCGGTTTGCAAGCCGGGGACGATCGTCAACGCTCACTACAAGGGCACCTTTAAAAGCGACGGCAAAGAGTTCGATTCGAGTCATTCGCGTGGGCAGCCCGCGACGTTCCCGCTGGCCAACGTGATCAAGGGTTGGACGGAAGGGGTGCCGGGGATGCGGGTGGGTGGGAAGCGGAAACTGACGATCCCGTACCAGTTTGCGTATGGGGAGGCGGGCCGCCCGCCGAAGATCCCGGCCAAGTCTGGCCTGGTGTTCGAGATCGAACTCATCGCGGCGATCGACATCATCGACGAAAAGATCGGCGAAGGTGCCGAAGTGCCGCACATCGGGCGCGGCAAGCCCGCTCCAACCGTCAACGTTCACTACCGCGGAACCCTCAAAGACGGGGGCAAACAGTTCGATTCCAGTTACGACCGCGGTGAACCCATCGAGTTCCCTCTCGACGGCGTCATCCAAGGAAGGACCTACGGCATCCCCGGCATGAAGGTCGGCGGCAAGCGCCGGCTCATCGTCCCGTGGCAGTTCGCGTACGGTGAACGTGGCGTGGGCGCTGATATCGGCCCCAAGGCCGACCTGATTTTCGACGTCGAGTTGCTGGGCGTGCGATGAGATTCGGCGCGAGGCTGCACCGAGAGCACGCACGCGGTACCGGACAACCCAAGGGAGTATTTGCGCGAGCCGGAGCATCATCGCTCCGGCTCGCTTGTTTATGAAACCGGGGGCATCGGGAGGTCGAGTTTCGGAAGGTTCGCCCGCTCGCCGGTTGCGGTGATCGACTTCATGTGTTTGCGAGCGCGGTCGAGGAGGTTCCAGAAGAGCAAGAGCGCGATGAGCGGGCCGATGAGGATGAGCCAGCCGACGGTCCAGAGTACGGGTAGCAGCCACATGTAGGTATTCGTTTTTCGCACGATGTATGGATCGGGGATGCGAGTAGCGATCCAGCGTGTGTAGCGCATGAGCGCGAAGAACTTCGCAGCGCCCGCGACGAGGGAGACTACCCCCACGATGGTGACGACGACGGCCGCGAAGGTCGTGGCGGGGTTGTTGGCCCCTGATCCGATGCTGACCATGGTGGCGGGTGCTAAGACGTTGCCCAAGGTCAACAGCGCGTTCGTTGCAAAGTCGGCGACAACCATGATGCGCAGGACTTTGCGTGCGGCACGGGTTGACTCGAGTGCGACTGTCGATGGGTCCGGCTCGGAGTAGCGCCAGTACCCCCAAACCATCATTGCTTCGACAGCCAAGGTGGCGACCTGTGCGAGGAATCGCCCGCCGGAAGAAGGCATCAGCGCTACGGCGACGATCCCCGCGACCTTGACGACGATGAGGAGCAAGATCCCATTGAGCACAAGGGAGAGGCCTTGGCGTAAGGCGGCTTGATATTCCGGCGACGCCGCGGCGATGGTCGGCTCACGCAGGGAGAGTTCGACGGGGGTGCCGCATTCCGGGCAAGGGGATTCTCGTGGCAAGCCGCGCAGGAGGTAGCCGCAGCGGATGCAGAAGCGTTCAGTGTCGACGATAAGCGAGCCGTGTGAGGGCACGGGATCCGAGCGATCATTCTCCTGCACGGCGGGTGCATCATCGTGCTGCATGTGTAAAGAGTACCGCGTCTGCGATGGCGATGTATGCAATAGACGAGGCGGGCAGGGAGTGTCGGTGTGTGATGCCCCGACCATGTGTGGCGTGCGGGCTTTGTGTGAACTGAGAAGAGGCGGGATCCTCCTTTCGAGGATCAACCGGCGGACGCAAGGCGTCGGGTCGGACAGCCGATCTCCGCGGCGAGGCGGATGTGGTTGCGTCCTTGGTGCTTGCCGGCATACAAAGCGATGTCGGCGTGCGCCAGCAGGTCCGCGGCGCAGGTCGGTCGGTTCGTGGTTCGGCTCGACACACCGATGCTGATGGTGGGGCACGCTGTAGTGCCGGGCGTGAGAGCGTGTGATTGCGTAAGGGCATGATGCACCGCGCGGTCGAACGCGGCCTGGATGCGCTGCGCGACGAGCTCGGCCTGCTGAGCGGTGGCGAGCGGGAGGAGGGCGACGAACTCGTCGCCCCCGATTCGCGCGGCGATGTCGTCCTGACGACATTGTTCGGTAAGGACTCGCGCCAGCACACACAGCACGAGGTCGCCGGCGGCGTGCCCGAGCGTGTCGTTCACACGTTTGAAGTAATCCACGTCGATGACGAGGCAACTGAGTTCGCCGGAGGTGAGCACGGCGGTATCCCAGAGTTCGGCGAGGCGCGAATCGAGCGCGCGCCGGTTGGGAAGTCCGGTGAGCGGATCGAGCATCGCGGCGATGTGCAGGGTGCTCAATCGTGTGCGCAAGCGGCGGTTCTCGTCGCGCGAGCGTTGGAGTGCTGTAGACGCCGTGGATCGCCGTCGGTCGGAGTCGGCCCGGAAGTGGGCACGGGCGAGCGTGCGTGAAACCCGGGTGGCGAGCAGGTCGAGGTAGCGTTCCTGCATGATGAGCGCGTCGCTCGCGCCGTCCAGGACCGCGTTGACCGCGGACTGCGGGTCGCTGGGGCTGGCGAGCACGAGCGTGGGGACGTGCTTGAGTTCCGCGAGCGCGTGGGGGAGGGAGTGGTCCTCCGCCTCGGCGGAGTGATCGCGTGGTGTGAGGATCGCCAAGTCCACGAGCGAATCGCGTGCGCCGGCGGCAGGCTCATCCCATCGGCGGATGCGGATGGAGGTGCGCCCGAAGGCCTTGCGCAGCACGTCGCCGACGGCGCGGGCACGCTGGTCGTCGTCGTCGATGATCAGGATCACGCTGGGAGTGAGTTTGGGTTCGATTCGTTGCACGTCGTCTCCGATCGATTCTGAAGTGAATCATCGGCGGGCAACGCGGGAGTTGGTTCGGAAGTGTGGCCGTTTCGATGAGCGGCACGGGAGCGCAAGGAACGCGCGTTGTGCAAGTTCGAGCCTGGGGCCGCACCGGGTACCAGAAAAAACCGCGGGGCGGCACGGAGGAGGTGTACGGCGTGCCGCCCCGCGGTGTTCAATCAATCACGCGGAACGTGCGGGGAGTTCGAGAAATCCCATGCGGCAGAGGAAGGCAGTGGCTTCTTCAACCTCTGCGCGCGTGAAGTGGCTGAGGCAGATTGGTTCGCGCTTGCTGCCCATCAGGTCGGGCGGGTAGGGGGCACGATGTTTCTGACCGGCCACCCCAGCCGTGAGGGTTTCACGCACGGCTTGAAGAACGGCTTCGGCAACTTCAAAGAGTCGATCGGGGTTCATCCGCGTATTCCCGGCGTTCATGGTTCGTTCCTTTCGGGCAGTCTTGGCCCAACTGGAACCCCACACAGGGTCCTTGTGCTTTAGTACGTTCGCATCGGCGATTTGTGCGGATGCGTTCGCAGGATCTTTATGCCACGGGTTCATGCCGACGCGGGCGCATGTTTCGCGCGACGGGAGTGCCGACGGGCCGGCCCGTTTGCGTCCCAAATACGTGGTGAATATGGGATGGAGTGGCTCGCACCGTTCGGAACCGCCGATAATGTGTGTAGTCGCGGCGTATCGGAACCAGCAGGTCGTGCGCGAGCGAGGAGGGAACCAGCGCGGAAAGGACCGGCGTGAGCGAGCCACTAGAACCATCGGGGGCATCGGAGAGCGGATCGGGCCAGCGCACCGGCGCCAGTCACGAAAGGACCGCCGAAGAACATCGGCTGGCCGAAGACGAGCAGCGCGCGCACAACTGGAAGCGTTGGGGGCCATATGTATCCGAGCGGCAGTGGGGAACGGTGCGCGAGGATTATTCGGCGGACGGTTCGTGCTGGGAATCGTTCTCGCACGATCACGCGCGGAGCCGAGCGTATCGGTGGGGCGAAGATGGCATTCTGGGGATCACGGATCGGGAGTGCCGGTTGTGCTTCGCGGTGGCGATGTGGAACGGACGGGATCCGATCCTGAAGGAACGTTTGTTTGGTTTGACGGGTCCGGAAGGGAACCACGGGGAGGACGTGAAGGAAGAGTACTTTTATCTGGACTCGACGCCGACGCATTCATATATGAAGGCGTTGTACAAGTACCCGCAGGCGGCATACCCATACGCGAAGTTGGTGGAAGAGAACCGGCGGCGCGGCCGCGACGAGCCGGAATACGAGATCGGCGATACAGGAGTATTCGATGAAGGACGGTACTTCGATGTGCAGGTGGAGTACGCGAAATGCACGCCGGACGATGTGCTGGTGCGAATCACGGTGACGAATCGGGGTCCGGAGCGGGCGACGATCCATCTGTTGCCGACATTCTGGTATCGCAATACGTGGTCGTGGGGATGTACACACGAGGGGTGCTGGATCAAGCCGCGGCTGAGCCGGGCTGGTGAGGGCCGGGTGTTCGGAGAACATGTCTCGCTCGGGCGGACGACGATGATGTTCGGCGAAGCGACGGCGGGGGCGAGCGTGACTGGAAAGCGAACTGGCAAGGGGCACCCCGCGTGTGCTGCACCGGTGTTGCTGTTCTGCGACAACGAATCGAACGCACGGCGTGTATGGGGGAGCGAGGATTCGCCACGGTATCCGAAAGATGCGTTACACGACTATGTGGTGAACGGTGAGAAGGACGCGGTGAATCCAGCGGAGTATGGGACGAAGGCCGCGGGGCTGTACGTGCTGGACATCCCTGCCGGGGGATCGGTTGTGGTGCGAGCCCGCATGATGCCCGAATCAATCGACCGTGAAGGTGGAGACAATCACAGGGATGGGGTTGGCGAAGAGTTCGACGAGGTTGTTGAGCGGCGGCGAGCCGAGGCGGACGAGTTCTACGCGGCGAAGTTCCATGCGCACATGGAGCCGGAGGCGCGGAACGTGGCGCGGCAGGCGTACGCCGGGTTGATGTGGAGCAAGCAGTTTTATCACTACAGCGTGAAGGATTGGCTGGACGGCGATCCGAACCAGCCCGCCCCGCCGCCGCAGCGCAAGGAACCCGGGCATCGGAATCTGGATTGGGGGCATCTGTTCAACCGCGACGTGATCTCGATGCCGGACAAGTGGGAGTACCCGTGGTACGCGGCGTGGGATCTGGCCTTTCACGTCGTGGCGATCGCCAAGATTGATGCCGAGTTTGCCAAGGGGCAGTTGGTGCTGATGCTGCGCGAGTGGTACATGCACGCGAATGGGCAGATCCCGGCGTACGAGTTCGCGTTCGGGGATGTGAACCCGCCGGTACACGCCTGGGCGTGCTGGCGGGTGTACAAGATGACGGGCAAGAAAGGGGTGCGAGGAGAGGGAGGGCGGGATCGGCTGTTCCTCGAACGGGTGTTTCATAAGTTGTTGATCAACTTCACCTGGTGGGTGAACCGCAAGGATCCGGACGGGAAGAACTTATTTTCGGGCGGGTTCCTTGGGCTGGACAACATTGGGGTGTTCGACCGGAGCCAGCCGCTGCCGTCGGGCGTGAAACTTGAACAAGCCGACGGGACCGCGTGGATGGCGTTCTATTGCGGGACGATGCTGTCGATCGCGCTGGAACTGGCGAGCGAAGACCCGGCGTATGACGATGTCGCGTCGAAGTTCTTCGAGCACTTTGTGGCGATTACCGACGCGATGAATCACCTGGGCGGGACTGGGTTGTGGGACGACGCCGACGGGTTCTATTACGACCAGTTGCTCGTGCATGGTGAAACTCGGCGGATGAAGGTGCGGTCGATGGTGGGCATCATCCCGCTGTTCGCGGTCGAGGTGCTGGAAGAATCGGCGATCCGGCGCGTGCCGGGGTTCCGCAAGCGGATGCAGTGGTTCCTCGAGCACCGGCATGATTTGGCCAAGACGATCTCGTACATGCGGATGGAAGGGGACGCCGACGGGGACGGGCAGGAAGACTCGCACCGCTTGCTGGCGATCCCGACGCGCGAGCGGCTCGTGCGGGTGCTGCGGTACGTGCTGGACGAGAACGAGTTTTTATCGGCGCACGGCGTGCGCGCGGTGTCGCGGCACCACAAAGATCACCCGCTGGTCTTCCACGCCGACGGACGCGAGTATTCGGTGAAGTATGTGCCGGGGGAATCCGAGACGCAGATGTTCGGGGGGAACTCGAACTGGCGCGGACCGGTGTGGTTCCCGCTGAACTACCTGCTCGTCGAGGCACTCGAGCGGTACCACTATTTCTACGGCGAATCGCTGCGAGTCGAATGCCCGGTCGGGTCTGGTGAGATGCACACGCTGGGCGAGGTCGCCGCGGGGCTTCGGCTGCGGCTGAGCCGGCTATTCTTGCCCGACGCGGCGGGGAAGCGCCCGTGCCACGGCGGCGAGGCGCGGTACGCGACCGACCCGGCGTGGAAAAACCTTGTGTTGTTCCACGAGTATTTTCACGGGGATACCGGCAAGGGGCTTGGCGCAAGCCACCAGACCGGGTGGACGGGGCTGATCACGGAGTTGATGCGCGAGGGGTAAGCAGTATCTCAGCCGCGAAAGTGCTTGAATGCATACCTCGTCGGCGTAGTCAGTAACCGGCGCATTCATTGGCAACAACCGCCTGCATCGAATAGACTCTTGGGCATGAACACGGAAATCGTCTTCATTGTCGAGCAGGGTTCCGATGGCGGATACACCGCTCACGCGGTCGGTGCATCGATCTTCACGCAAGGCGAAGCGAACGATCAGTTGCGAGCGAACGTGCGAGACGCCGTGAGGTGTCATCTTCCGGACGATGATTCGCATCCGAAGATCATCCGGCTGCATCATGTACGAGACGAGTTACTGGCGGCATGAGACTCCCGCGCGATATCACGGGGAAGGAACTGGCCGCTGCGCTCAGAGAAATTGGGTTACGAAGTTGATTGTCAAACCGGGAGCCATATCCGATTGACCACCAGACGACGCAGAGCACGATGTTGCCGTCCCCACGCACGATCCGATCAAAGT
The DNA here is from genome assembly GCA_041742635.1 of Phycisphaerales bacterium. GTDB lineage: Bacteria > Planctomycetota > Phycisphaerae > Phycisphaerales > UBA1924 > JTS-AC122. The sequence continues at coordinate 2,590 of JBGSIF010000270.1, read as the reverse complement.
CGGCACGCAGAATGCGATCCTCCGAGGCATCGGTGCGCACGCGAGTTATGAGCGCGCGAACTGCTGCGTCTACTGTTCGGTGCTTGGATCGGCGTGGCCCGCTCACGAATGCGGGCGTTATGCCCACAATCAATCGCACTATTTGACGATGACGGCACCTGCCGCGGCTCGTTACCAGTGACGTGGAGGCTTCCGATACGCCGATCGAACGCCGAGGCAGCGGAACGATCGCGCAGATTCTGCCACTCGCTGGCAGTGACTGAAAGCGAATAGGTTGGCTCGAGCAGAATCCGATCCAACCCGCGCTCGGCGACGTATGGACAGGTAGGAAACTGCCGATCACTCTTGCATGTCTGTCCCTACCATGATGTCCACCGATCTTTCACCCGAACTCCTCGCCCACATGCAGGCCATCAAGGCCAAGGCGATCGAGTACGGGCTGGATTTTTACGAGGTCGTCTTCGAGGTGCTGTCGTTCGACACGATGAACCAGATCGCATCCTACGGCGGGTTCCCCACGCGCTACCCGCACTGGAAGTGGGGCATGGAGTACGAGAACCTCTCGAAGCGCGACGCCTACGGGCTGGGGCGCATCTATGAGATGGTGATTAATAACGATCCGTGCTATGCGTATTTGCAGGAGAGCAACTCGGTCACGGATCAGAAACTGGTGATGGCGCATGTCTACGGGCACGCCGATTTTTTCAAGAACAACTTCTGGTTCGGCAAGACCGACCGCAAGATGATGGACCAGATGGCGAACCACTCGACGCGGGTCCGCCGACATATCGAGCGACACGGACAGGATGTGGTCGAGAAGTTTCTGGACGCGTGCCTGTCGATCGAATACCTGATCGATCCGCACTCGGCGTATATGTCGAGAGAGCCGGCTACAAGGTGGCTGGGGGGACGCTCTCCAGAGCGGAGTTCTGCGGACTCGGACAGCGAACAAGACACTGCTCTGGAGAGCGGTGCCACCTTTGAGAGTCATGCCAAGTTTTCGCCGGACAAGTTACCGGCGAAGGACTATATGGACCGCTTCATTAATCCGCCCAAGGAACTGGAGCGGCAGCGCAAGGAGTACGAGAAGAAACAGGCCGCGGAGCGGGGGCGTGTGCCGCGCCAGCCTACGCGGGATGTGTTGCTGTTCCTGCTGCGCCACGCGCCGCTCGAAGAATGGCAGCAGGACATCCTCTCGATCGTCCGCGACGAATCGTACTACTTCGCCCCGCAGGCGATGACGAAAGTGATGAACGAAGGCTGGGCGGTCTACTGGCACTCGAAGTTGATGACGCAGCACTTCGTCGAGGCGCGCGAGATCATCCATTACGCCGACCAGCATTCGGGCGTGCTCGCCATGCAGCCCGGCGGGTTCAACCCGTATAAAATCGGCTACGAGATGTTCCGCGACATCGAGCGGCGCTGGAACACGGGGCAGCACGGGGCCGCGTGGGAACGCCTCGATACGCTCGGCGCGAAGGACGCCTACGACGATAAATCGATGAAGGGGCGCGAGAAGATCTTCGAGGTCCGGCGCATCTACAACGACGTGAACTTCATCGACGAGTTCCTGACCCCCGAACTCGTCGACCGACTGAATATGTACCAGTACAAGCGTGACCCACAGACGGGGGAACTCAAAGTTGTCTCGCGTGACTTTGATCGGATCAAGCAAACGCTCTTGTACCGGATCACGAACATGGGGCAGCCGTTTATGTACGCGGTGGACGCGAACTACTTGAACCGCGGCGAGTTGTACCTTGCACACCAATACAGCGGACTGGAGGTCGAGATCGCCAAGGCACGCGAGGTGCTGGTCAATCTGCGCCACATCTGGGGACGGCCGGTGCATGTGCAGACTCGGCTGGACGACGAGATGTACCTTCTCACCTGCGACGAGTCGGACAAGATCAAAAAAGAAAAGATCACGGCTGAGATGCCCAAGCCCGCGCATGTCATCATGTGATGCAACCAAATCGTTGCATTGGCGAATAATCAGGCATGACCGGGTTACATGACCGAACCCCTGCGAGCCGCACCCCAGCCGCTTCGGCTGGGGTGGATCGGCAGTTCACAAGCGAACTGATCAAAGTGATGTACGAGCGGGACGCGAGGTGCCCCGATTGCCGGTACTCGCTGAGTGGCTTGGTCGGGCACCGTTGCCCGGAATGCGGGCGATCGGTCGCAGAGTTTCTGCGGATGGTGGACACGATGCCGCGGCGCTGGGCATTAGCAAAGCAGAGGATGTTTGACCGTCGCATTCGTTACGTGCTCGTCGTGCTGATGATGATGGGCGTTTCGTGTGCGATCGGTCTGGTACTCGCGGGGATGCTTTGATACCTACTTACTTCCACACAAACGGGCTGCGGTCGGCCTTACTGACGTAGAACCCGCCCGCCGCCCCGGCGAGTTCCGCGCGCAAGCGTTCGGCGAGCGACGGCAGGTACCCGCGCTCGGTGTTGGTATGACCGGCGAGGATGACTGACATACCCCCATCCAGCATCGGCAGCACTTCGTGATGCTTCATCTCCCCAGTCACGAACACGTCGCACCCGTCGGCGAGCGCGAGCGGCGCGACCTCGCTCCCCGC
>JBGSIF010000269.1:0-17669 GCA_041742635.1 Phycisphaerales bacterium | reverse complement strand
GGCCCGCCCCCCCCCCCTCGACGCGGCCCGCACGGCGTGCGGCCCGATCGCGGTGCCGTGCCCGAACGAAGTCGTCGCGTCGAACGGCACCGGCACAAGCACGATCCCGGCCTGTTCGCGCGTCATCGGAAGCCCGAAGATCCCGGAACCGGGCTGCGCGGCGGCGTCGGGGTCGAACCCAGCCGCGAGCGACGCTTGTGCTGCTTGATGAACGGGATGAGACGCCGAACGAGATGTCGGGTGTGCAGGCTCGCTCATAAGTGCAGTGTAGCCCACGGGGTTTCAGCACGGCTTGGTTCGTGTACCGCGGGATACCGCGGGTTTGAAGGCATGCTCGGATTGCTCAAGGCGGCGAGTTGGAAATGCTCATTGCCTTGCTACGCTGAATCACTATGAAGGCACTCGTTCTCCAGCGTCAGGGGTCGCCCGTTGCAATGAATGTGCAGTTTGCCTCGGATTGGCCGGAGCCGGTGTCGATCGGTGCAGGCCTTCAACGCGGCGAAGCCGAGATCCGCACACTGGCCAGCGCGCTGAATCACCTGGACCTGTGGGTGGGCAAGGGCGTACCGGGTCTGGACCTGACGTACCCGCGTATCTCGGGGTGTGATGCGTGCGGGATTGTGGAGCGTGTGGGGGCGGGGGTCGATGCCAAGTGGATCGGGAAGCGGGTCGTCGTGAATGCGGCGCGCGTCGTGCCGCCGATCCGGTTGCCCGGCGATCCGACCGATGCGTGGGCGCCGTCGAACATCGAGATGATCGGCGAGCACCGCGATGGGATGCACCGTGAACGCTTCGTGGCACCGGTGTCGAACCTCGCGGTAGTGGGTGACGAGCAAGATCCGATTGCGGCGGCCGCGTTCGGGCTGACGTTCCTGACGGCGTATTCAATGATGGTGAGCAAGGCGGGGCTGAAGCCGGGGCAGCGCGTCCTCGTCACCGGGATCGGCGGCGGGGTCGCGCTCGCGGCCCTGGGCATCGCTAAGTGGATGGGGTGCGAGGTCATCGTCACGAGCCGGCATCAGGCGAAACTCGACCGCGCCAAGCAACTGGGGGCCGACGCGGGCGTGCTCGATGCCGGGCAGGACTGGTCGCGCGATGTGCGAGCGTGGACCGGCAAGGCTCGCGGTGGGGGGGTCGAACTGGCTGTTGATTCGAGCGGAAAGGCGACGCACCTCAAGTGCATCAAGTCGCTCGCGCGAGGCGGGGTGTACGTTACTCCCGGCTGCACCTCCGGCCCCGACGCGACGACGGACCTGGCGCGGATCTTCTGGAACCAACTGCGGATCATCGGCTCGACCATGGGGACCAACGACGACTTCGCCGAGATCACGGCGTTGTTCCGCAAGGGAGTGTTCAAGCCGGTGGTGGATCAGGTGTACCCGGCATCACGCGGGGCCGAGGCGTTCGCCCGGCTTGAAACCGCGGAACAGTTCGGGAAGGTCGTTATTGACTGGCGAGCCTGACGCTTGGACGGGTGCTGCTGGCTCGTGTGTCGATTGCGTGGTGAGAGTGGACGGCAGCAGCACCCGATGCGCACTCGCCATCGATCGTGCGCGGCGGCTTCGAGAATCGTCATCGATGCGTCGGGGCTGGCGCTACGCTTTCATCGGCTTTGAACACACGGGGGAGGGATTTACGAGGCCACCGAAAGGGAATGACTATGGGACTTCTACGAGGCGTCTTGGCCGGGGCGGCGGCATGGAAATGGGGCGGTGGGATCATCGGGACCATCGTCGTTTTCATTCTCGCGTACTACTTGCTGGGCTTCTTGTTCTAAATCGCACGCCTCGTAGCGTGGTGTCGTCACGGTGTCGCGGTGTAACTCAACAACCACGGTGGGTGCCGCGGTTCAGGGATCGGGGGTGTGCCGACTCACGTACATATGGGTACTGTGTCGGCTTGAACCCGCGTGGGTTGTAGCGGGGTGTCGGATGGTGCTGCCGAGAAGGAGTCTTCGCCTTGGCGTTCTTTGGTAGAAAAAAAGACGAACCCGTTGATGCGGACAAGGCTCCCGTCGGTGACAAAACGCCCCCGCCGGTGGTACCCGAGTTCTCGCCCGAAAAAGCCCGGCGATTCTTCGACCGCGCCCGCGATGTGCATCAGGCGACCAACTTCGAGTACGCCATGACGCTGTGGCTCAATGGGCTGCGCCAAGACCCTACGAACTTGGAAGCCGTGATCGGTTTTTTCCGCTCGGCCGATTCGTTCCTGAATACCAAAGAGGGGGGCAAAGGCCCGAGCCGAGATACGCTGAACCAGTTCAGCGGAAAGGGCGATGTCGACAAGTTCTTAGGGCACTTGCTGCACTTCGGGGTGAAGCCCGCCGACACGGACGCGGTGATTAAGGCCGCCCAGACCGCGCTGGCGATCGGTGCCCGCGACACGGCCCAATGGCTCGCCGAGCGGGCCGTGACCGCCGCCGGGCGTGAGAAGAAGGCTCGCAAGGCCCACTTCGTGACGATCATGGAGGTCTACGAAGGGCTTCAGATGTTCGATCGCGCCGTACAGTGCGGCGAGGTGGCCGTCAAACTCGACCCCGCCGACGCCAAACTCGCCAACCATGTGCGGAACCTCTCCGCCGAGTCCACCATGACGCGCGGCGGGTACGACCAGTCGGGCAAGGAAGGCGGCTTCCGCCAGAATATCAAGGACCTCGACGCCCAGCGAAAACTCGAAGAGGCCGACCGGGTCAGCAAGTCCGACGATGTACTCACGCGGCAGATCACCGACGCACTCGTCGAGTACGAGAAGAACCCGCAGGACAAGCCGACGATCACGAAACTGGCCAAACTGCTCATCGAGCGAAAAACCGCGCCGGATATCGAGAAGGCACTCGCGGTGCTTGATAAGGCCTTCGTCGATACGCAGGAGTTCCGCTTCAAGATGGAGGCGAACAACGTTCGGCTCAAACTGGCCAAGGCCAAGGTGGACCGTTTGAAAGACGCCGCCGAGAAGAATCCCGACGACGCCGACGCCAAAGCAACCTACGAAGACGCCCGCAAGCGGTACATGGAAGCGGAGATCAAGGAATACGAAGCCCGCGTGGCGGCGTACCCGACCGACCGTGTGATGAAGTTCGAGCTCGGGCGGCGGCTCTTCGAGGTGGCGCGGTACGAGGACTGCATCGCGTACTTGCAGGAAGCCAAGACCGAGCCCAAACTCCGGATCAAGAGCCAGCAGGCGCTCGGGCACGCGTTCATTGCGATCGGCTTCTTCGACGGGGCGATCGAGACGTACCGTGGCGCGCTCGAGGGGCAGGTCGCTGACAGCGAACTGGGGATGGAACTGCGGTATGGGCTGATGGTGTCGCTGCGCGGGCGCGCCGAAGAAGCCGACGACCTCCCCAGTGCCGAAGAGGCGTACAAGATCGCGTCCAGCATCGCCATCCAGTCATTTAGTTACAAGGACATCCGCCAGCAGCGGGAAGTACTCAAGGAACTCGTCACCAAACTCAAAGGTGGCGGGAAGAGTTAGAGCCGGATTGACAGGCGTTTGCGGTGTGTTTATGCGCAGCCGTCGAAGAAGAGTGTCAGGAACTCGAAGTAATCCTGAGATGTAACTACGCCGTCGCCGTCGATGTCCGCCGCGGCCCGTTGCCCGAAGAACGCGCCCAGGAAAATGAAAAAATCCTGCGATGTGACGGCACCGTCGCCGTTGATATCCGCGCTGCACGCCTCAGGCATCAGGTGTTGCTGAATAAAGGCCCAGGACGCCGCTCCTTGTGCCGTCAGGATCGGCCCCAGCGAGTGCGGAAGCCCGGTCTCGACGTAGTCCGGAGTGATCCCCAGCCCCACGAGGTGATCGCGGAAGACGCGGTTGCCACCCTGCAGCGCGCCGACGACCATGCGGATCGGCGTGCCGGCTGCGATCTCCGCCGCGTTCTGTGTTGTCCAGTACCAGGGCGAGTACTGGTTGTAAACCGCCTCGTCGTTGTCGAAGACCTCGGCGGCTTGCACGGGGTGCATCGAGAGCATCGTCGCCCAGGTCACCATTGCGCCGTCGTACGCGACCGCCGCGCCGAAGAGGTCGGTGAACTTGGCGGCAAACTTGATTGTCCCGAACCCGCCCATAGAGAATCCTTGGATGATGCGACCGCCGCGGTGAGATTGCGTGCGATAGTTGGCGTCGATGTGAGGGATCAGTTCTTGCACGAGGTTGGTTTCGGCGGGCTTGGCGCTGTTCGCGCTATCCGCCCAGAAACTGTCCTGATACCCGCTTGGGAAGACGATGATCGCCGCCTCGATCAGCCCAGCACTGCGTGCGGCTTCGTACGACGCGGGCACGCTATTGATCTGATTCCCGTTATGCGTTCCGCCGATCCCGTGCAGGTGGTAGATGACGGGCAAGTCCGTGGTCCCCGCCGCGTAACCCTCGGGAAGGTACAGGCTGAAGTTGACTGGGGCACCCGTAATAGGCCCGATGAAACTCAGAGACTGCACGGTCCCGTCGATCTGTGCGCACGCCGTGCCAGCGAGGCAAAGCAGCGATGCGGCGAACGAAAGCAAGCGTTGGCAAGTCGTTTGGTTCATTGGGAGACTTTCCTGAGGCGCTTGTAATATCGGATGATGGAGCGCGCGGCTCGATGGCGATACGTTGAGGCAAAAACAACGCACGCCGCGGCGTGGGGGTTGCCGCCGCCTTGCCGAACGTGCCAACACTAGTTGTATTGCTCAGCGGTGGTCCGCATGAGCGAAAATTCATCCCCAACGTAACGAAGCCGAGGCGTGTGCCTCGGCTTCGTGTGTGTGTCGTGTTGTGCTGTGTCGTGTGGTATCGGTTTACGCGCGGGCGTATTCGGGACGCCACACGTTCGGGCCGGCCCTTCCGAGGAGCCTGTAGTTGTTCTGATCGATCATGTTTGGGATCAGGAACAGGTCGATGAACTGCCCGATGCCGAGCAGCCCGAAGGTGAGCATCCAAAGGAGCCCGGTGAAGACCTTGCCGGCGTACAGGCGATGCACGCCGCAGAGGCCGATCAAGCAGAGAAACCAGAGGATGTACGCGGTCGGTGTGCTACGCATGAGGAAACTCCTTCACGCCGCGGGATGATCGCGGCTAAGGGAGTTATTCGGGAATGCGAACACGGGGTTTCACCGCCGACATCGTTCCGCGGCGTCGGCCGCTGCGGAGGTTCGACTTCCGAAGTCTTGTCGTGCAGGGTGTTGTTCGGCGTTCAATTATCGGAACGTTTTCCAAGCTTAGTTGTGTATGCCGCGATATCGAGTAATCTTTAGAACACCGAACGCATCGAGGAGAGCGTGCATCAGGAGTTTTCCTATGGACCGATCCGTCCGTTGTTCGACATTGATCGCGGCGTGGCTTGTGGTGTGGGGTGCGATTGCCGCGCCTGTGGCGGCCCAGCCGGTCTTCTTCGACGATTTCAACGGCGATTCGCTGTTGCCGCATTGGGTGCAGCCGCCCCCGACGGATTGGGAGTACAACGTCGGAGACGGGATGCTGAACGTGACGCGCGGCATTTACCCGTCGAGTCCGCAAACACCGAAGAACGTCACGTTGATGGCGGCCAGCATCCCGACTCTGTCCGATTTTCGGGTTGATGTCCGGATGGGCTGGGATGAGGGCCGCGGCCCCAGGCGACTCGGAATTGGCATCGCTGGCGGCGCTTATATCGCTTCCATGACTTACGCACTCGGCGGCGACCCGGAGAGCGTCCCGATTATTTTTGTTGGAAACGGCCTTGACGGGTTTCCACTCCCCGCACCTACGTTCGGGCTTCATGATTTTGTAATGACCAGAGCAGGATCTCGATTGGAATTCTATCTCGACGGAAGTTTCTTCGGCTCGCTCACCGACGATTTCAATCTCGACGCCAGCGTGATTTTGTTTGACTTCGCCGGGCCGTATCCAGGCGAACAAGGTTCTTTTCACATCGATCAGATACGAATCATTCCTGTACCGGCGTCCGGGATGATCTGGTTATCGTTGGTGCTCACCACGCTGGGTTACCGACGGCGCAGTGTTGAATAAACAGGGGCTAACGCATGTAAGACGTGATGATTAGAACGAAAATTCTCTTGACGTTGTTGATGCTTCCCGGCTCTGCATTCGCACAACAAGGAGCATGGGAGCCTGTGTTCTCCTTTGGTGTCCAAAACGACCCTCTGCGGCAGCCCATTATCGCCGTGCATTTGGTGCATGTTTTTGACGCGTTGAATCCGCTTGATGGCGGTAAGGTACTCGCGCACACACAACAGATTGGCGGTGACCCGGCGCACCCGACCGTTCCCAACTGCTTTCCGCCGCTGAGCCTGCGTTGGACGCCTGACGTCGGACCCGGCGTGCCGGGGAGTTTCGACCGTGTCGAATATTGCCGCACGGATGTATTCTGCGCCGGGCACAGCGCGCTCGCCGATGGATGGATCTTCCACGCCGGTGGCGACTACATGGTGGACCTGAATCGAGTTCCGTTGCCGCACGGGAACCTGTTTGATCCGAGCCGATCGATGTTTCCAGTCAGCAACCAGTGGAATGACAACGAATCAGCCATCCCTCCCGATAAGATATATGCCCGGTGCCGATCTCTATTCTCGAATCCACGCCGATCAGCCCGACGATCGAACAAATTTCGGTCAAGTCGCTGTTGAACGGAAACATCGCTCCGCCGGGTTACTACATGTTGTTTGTGCTGAGCGAGTACGCCGTCAACCAGTTCGTACCGTCGGTGGCGGCGTATATCAAAGTTGGTCGGTAATTACTATGACGCTTGGGATTGGCTACTCCTTCGTTACCTCCTTCGCCCATGCGTCCTTCAGCGTAACCGTGCGGTTCCAGACGAACTTGTTCGGGCGGCTTTCTGCCGAACTTGGGGGCGGATTCACGACTCCGCTCCCAAGAGCGGTACCACCTCCAGTGTCCACGCAGAAGTACCCCAGCCGCTCGAACTGCACGCGGTCTCCCGGCTTGGCCGCCGCCAGTGCGGGTTCCATATGGGCCGTCACCACTTCGAGCGATTTGGGGTTCAGGTCGTCGCGCCAGTTGCCGGTGCGTTCGCCGGGCTGCTCGGCGGTGAAGAGCCGGTCAAACAGGCGCACCTCCGCCGGTACCGCATGGTCGGCACTGACCCAGTGGATCGTCCCTTTCACTTTCCGCTCGTTCGGGGGGGGGGGCGAGTTCCCGCCCCGCGTCGCCGGGTCGATCGTGCAGCGCAGTTCCGTGATATTCCCCGCGGCGTCCTTCACAACGCTCTCGCACTTGAGGAAATACGCCCATCGCAGGCGTACCTCGCGCCCCGGTGCGAGCCGGAAGAACTTCTTAGGCGCATCTTCCATGAAGTCGTCTTGTTCGATGTAGAGCGTGCCGGTGAAGGGAACCTTGCGGGTTCCCGCGCTGGGGTCTTCGGGGTTGTTCACCGCGTCGAGCCAATCCACCGTGCCCGCCGGCCAGTTCTCGACGACGACCTTCAGCGGCCTGAGTACTGCCATGTACCGCGGGGCGACCTTGTTCAAATGCTCGCGCACCGCGTTCTCGACCCGGCTGTAATCGATCAGCGCGTTGTACTTCGTCACGCCGACGTCTTCCCACAGGGAGCGAATCGCCTCGGGCGTGTACCCGCGCCGGCGGAACCCGGCGATCGTCGGCATCCGTGGATCGTCCCACGATCTCACGATCCCTTCCTGCACCATGATGAGCAAGTTGCGCTTGCTGAGGACGGTGTACGTCGGGATCCCCTTGGCGAACTCGATCTGCTGGGCGTGCCAGATAGGCCTGGTGGAATTGCTGTCCAGAGCAGTTTCTTTGGTTGGCCCACAGCCTCCACTGCTCTGGAGAGCAGTGCCACCATTGATCGCATCAATGAACCAGTCGTACAGCGGGCGATGGTCCTCGAACTCGAGGGTGCAGATCGAATGTGTGATCTGCTCGATCGAGTCTTCGATGCCGTGCGCCCAGTCGTACATCGGGTAGATGCACCATGTGTCGCCGGTGTTGTGGTGTACCTCGTGCGAGATGCGGTACATCACGGGATCGCGGAGGTTGAAGTTCGGCGATGCCAGGTCGATCTTGGCCCGCAAGGTCATGGTGCCATTGGCGTGCTTCCCGGCCCGCATCTCGTCGAACAGTCGCAGGCTCTCTTCGATCGGACGATCGCGGAACGGCGACGTCGCGGGTTCTTTCGTCGTGCCCCGGCGTTTGCTCACCTCATCGGCGGACAACGCGCACACATACGCCTTGCTTTTCTTGATGAGTTCAACCGCGAAGTCGTACATCTGCTGGAAGTAATCGGACGCGAAGAACAAGCCGCCGCCGTATTCCCCGCCGGGGACGTTGGGATCGAACTCCGCCCCCAGCCAGCGCACGTCGCGGATGATGGAATCGACGTATTCCTGTTCTTCCTTGGCGGGGTTGGTGTCGTCGAAGCGCAGATTGAACTTCCCGCCGTACTTCTTGGCGAGTCCGTAGTTCAAAAGGATCGACTTGGCGTGCCCGATGTGCAGGTATCCATTCGGCTCGGGAGGAAACCGCGTGTGGACGCGCGGAGTTCCGAGCCGGGCTTGGCCGGCCTCTCCCGTTCCGGCGTCCTGGGCCGCCCATGTGCCCCACTTGCCCGAGGCGTTATCGGCCTCGATCATCTGCTCGATGAAATGCGGGGGACGTGCTGGTACTGAAGTGCCAGCGGGAACGGACGGTGTTGGTGGTGTGGCGTCGGTCATCGTGAAGCATAATAGTGACGGATTTGCCCCGGCATGTGTCGCTGCCCGACTCTGCCCGTTTCGTCGCTGACCGATCCCGCGGTACTCTCCGCATTTTCACCCACAGGCGGTGCCTGTTCTGGCGGCATCGGGGTGCTTTGTGGTACACTCTGATCGTCTCGGTCGCCGTTGTTGTTCTGCGTGGTGTCGATGCACCCGCGCGGCGGATCGAACACTGTCAGGAGGTAACATATGAAGACAAGAGCACGCGCACTCATTGCGGCGACGGGCATCGCACTGGGGTGGTTCGCCGGCGCATCTCAGGCGCAGATGAACCCTGTTTCGGTCAGCGGTTTCAACTTTGACATCATTGTCGAGAGCGCTGCCTTCCCGCCGTACACCTTCTACGCCCAGGTCTTCGACGGCGCCAGCAACAGTTTCTACGAGCGGAACCTGCCCGGGTCGGTGAAGGGGCTTCCCGTGGGTGGCGGTTTCAACAGCATCATCGATCCCACCGTCCGCGGTCAGTTCCAGCCCTACGACGCCGCCAACGCTTTGCTGCTCGACGCTTCCACCCCTTCCGGAGTGCTCACCTTCGGCGTGGCGGATCAGGTCGCCTACGACGCCATCGCTATCTTCGCCACCTCCGCCAACGGCGGCGGCACCGGCACCCTCGTCGTCAACTTCACCGACGGCGGTTCCTCCGCCGCCATCAACTTCAACGCTCAGGATTGGTTCAACGTTACCGCCAATAACGCGCTGAACAACCTCGGGCGCGTCAACCTCAACACCAACGTGATCGACGACGCTTCGGCCAACAATCCGCGCATCTACCACACCACCATCAACCTCGCGGCGCTTGGCTTCAACAACCGCCCCGTCGCCAGCATCACTTTCAGCAAACCCGCCGCGAGCCTGACGACCGCAGTCTTCGGCGTGAGCGGGCAGCGCGCCATTACCAGTGCCGCCCCGATCGAAGCGACCGGTTGGAACCGCGATATTGTCGTCGAGAACACCGCCACGCCCCCCTATGCCTCGTTCGCGCAGTCGTTCGACACCTTCAACAACGTTTCTTGGTATGAGGCCGGCTTGCCCGGCACCGTGAAGGGGCTTCCGGGCGGCGGCTCTTTCGTCAGTCTCTCGAATCCAGCGATTCAAGGCCAGTTCCGCCCCTACAACGAGCCGAACGCCCTCTTGCTCGATGCTTCTGCCCCCGCTGGCTCGCTCACTCTTGCCGGCGTCGCCCAGCGGCCATACGAGTTCCTGGTCGTCTTCGCCTCCTCCTCTAACATGGGCGGCGTTGGCTCCGTTGTCGTGACCTTCACTGATTCCAGCACCTCGGCCTCTCTCCCGCTCAACGCCCAGGATTGGTTCAACGTTACCACCAACAACGCGATGAACAACCTTGGGCGCATGAATCTGAACAACGATGCCGTGGACGATAGTTCCGCGGGGAACCCTCGCATCTACCAGACCGTCATTGACCTTGGTTCGCTCGGCCTCACCGATCGTGCCGTAGCGAGTCTCACGTTCACCAAGCCCGCCGTCGGCGGTGCGAACCAGAACACCGTCATCATGGGTGTCAGCGGGCAGGTCGTCCCCGGCGTCACCGGTGCGTGCAACTTCCCCGACGGCACCTGTGGCCTGTTGCCCGAAGCCAACTGCCTCGCCGCTGGTGGTACCTACGCCGGCGACAACTCCATGTGCGCACCCACCGGCGCGTGCATCGCCGTCAACGGTGATTGCTCCCTCCGCAATGCCGCCAACTGTACCTTCGTCGGTGGCGTCTACCTGGGCGATGGTTCCACATGCCCAGCTCCCGGTGCTTGCATCGCCGCGAATGGCGACTGCACGCAACTCAACACCTTCCAGTGCGCGGTCCAAGCCGGCACCTTCCTCGGTGCCAGCGTTCCGTGCCCCGCGTTCGGCGGGTGCTGCTTTGCCGGCGGGGAGTGCCTACCCCTCAACTCCTTCCAGTGTGCCTTCCAAGGCGGTGCCTTCCAAGGCGTCGGCACCACCTGCGAGCGTTCCTACCCGGGTGTAGCCACTGGCGGCGGAGCCTTCGAGGACATCTCGACCACCGGTGTCCAGATCACCGTATGGACCGGCACCGTCGATGACGGCAATGCCCAGATCCCCATCGGCTTCACGTTCCCCTTCTACGCCAATACCTACACGGATGCTTTCGTCGGGACCAACGGGCTGATCACGTTCGGGGCAAGTTCCAACGTCTTTGGTAACGTCTGTCTGCCGGCCGCCGCCGCGCCGAATAACGGGGTCTACCCCCTCTGGGACGATTATCACCTCCATGCCAGCCACACCGGCCGCGCCTTCTACGAAACCCGCACCTCGCCGAATCGGCTGATTGTCCAGTGGGATCTGATCGGGCACTACAACGGTGGGCAAGTCCCGATCGACCAGAGCACGTTCCAAGCCGTGCTGTTCGAGAACGGCAACATCGAGTTCCGTTACGCCGAGATCTCGCCCGTCGCCGTATGCGGCGTGGGCGGCGCGGGTGCGTCGGTCGGTATCGAGAACGCCGCCGGTACGGTGGGCCTCAACTATGACAACACCCTGCTCGGCACCGGCAATACCGCGCTCGCCATCCAATCAGTCACGCCGTGCCCGTCCTGTACGGCCGATTTCAACCAAGACGGCGTGGCCAACTCCCAGGACTTCTTCGACTTCCTTTCCGCCTTCTTCGGGCTGCTGCCCAGTGCGGACGTCAATCGTGACGGCGTCGTCAACTCGCAGGACTTTTTCGACTTCGTCGCCGCCTTCTTCGCAGGGTGCTAAGCCGCGCGGTCTCTCGATGGTTCTTTGATCGCTAAGGGCGACTCCAACTCGGAGTCGCCCTTTTTTTCATTCCCTGCCAAGTTGATCGGTACCGCTTCTTCCATCGACACACGCAAAGCGTGCCCACACCGGCAGTCCGATGTGGGCACGCGACATTGTCGTTGATGATGACTCGATAAAGTAATCAGTGACGGATACCGAAACACGCACGGTTATCGTCGGCGATTCATCGGCGCGAAGCGGAACGTGAAGCCGCCGATGACGCTGGTTGTTTTCGGCGTGACCAGTTCCTGTATCACGGTCACGTCGCCGGTGGCACCGCGTCGCGCCGGGGCCATCGTGAGGGTGACGAGCCGTTCCTCGCCGGCGCGGAGCGTCACGACCTGATCCTCAGCGAGGTCGTCGAACTTGACCTTGAAGTCGCGTGGGATCGGGAAACGCACGACCCGCACCCGCGTCCGGATGGACTCGCGGTACGGGTTGCGAATGTAGAACGACGCGCGGCGTTCATCGGACCTGGAAGAATCCTGCAACGACAGGTTGCGGTGGGTGATGTTGTTGTCGCGCGGGGTGATGTCGTCCACCACGTTCGTGGTCTTTGAGGCGGCCGAGATCGGATCCTGCGTCGAGTCGAGCGCGACCATGACGCAGTAGTGACGCGGCGCGGGGCGTGACAGGTCCAGCGCGGGGGCATCGAAGTCGAATGAGACGATCTGCGCCGCGTCGCCCGCGGTTCCAGCCACCGACGAACCGCTGTAGGCCAGGTTCGTCACCGTGCGAGATCCCATCGGATGCCACACGGACGTGTTCGAGGAGTCCGACGGCCATGCCGACCAGAAATCCGAGGGCAGCGGCGGAAGAGCCGTCCCGGCAAACGCCCAGTGTGCTTTGATCGTTACGTTCGCCGCGGCAACGGTCCCGCGATTGCGCACACGCACATAGACTTTGTTTGTCTGCGACTCCATCGGGTCTTCATCGACGAACGCCTCGAACTGCGCGTGCGTGGTCGGCGCGGGTTGGAACGGCCCTGCATCCACCTTGATGTCCACGCTCTCCCAATGCGGGATGAACCCGCGCGCCGGCTCGAACAGCGTGTTACTCGGCTGTTCGGTGTTGCCCCAGTCCAAGCGGTTGTCGCGCAAGAAGACATCAACGTTCCCCTTGCCAAGCCCGCCCGCCGCACCGGCGGTAGCGGCGATTCGCACCGCCTCAAACGCGTTCACCCGACCGTGCCCATGCGTTGCGTTCCCAGTCGCGGGGGTGCTGAACCCCGTAGCGGTCGAGTACGCGCCGGCCGAGTCCTGCATCTTGTCGCAGGTATCTTGCAGCAGACGCTGGACTTCGATGCGGCTTAGCCCGGGGTTGGCGCTCAGCACCAACCCGGCGATACCCGCCGCCAGCGGTGTCGCGGCGGACGTCCCGCCGAAGCAGTCCGTGTAGTCACTGTCGGCCGTTTCAGCGTCGCACGGTGCGCCGCCGGGGCTTGCGTTGTTGTACCCGTTGTTGCCCGAGCGGTCCGTGGTCGTTACGCGCAGCGTGCCGGAGTACGGCACCGTCCCGCCGTACCCGCGGTGCGTCGGCGCGAGGATGTCCATGCAGTTGCCCCATGCCGACTCGGTCACTTTTCGGTCGGTGTTGCTCGATGCGCTCACCGCGATGACCTCCGCCTGTGCCGAGATGTCGGGGTTGGCTCCGCAGTCGTTCAGGTCGCCGTTGTTCATGGCGAAGAAGATGACGCAGCCAAGACCGCCACGCCCGTTCGTCGCCGCGTTCGTAATGGCGTCCTGGAGTGCCATCGGCACTGAGGCGAACCCCCACGAGTTGGAGATGATGTGCGCCCCCTCCGCGGCGGCGTACCCGAATGCGTTCGCTCGCTGCATCGTCGTCGTCCCGTTGCGGATGAACATGAGCGTGCAGTTGGGTGCGGCTCCCGCGACCCCCATGTTGTTGTCGCCACGAGCCGCGGCGACACCGGCGCACGCCGTCCCGTGGCTCCCACCCGGTGATGGGTTCCCGTCGTTCCCATTGAAGTCGGCACCAAACACATCGTCGATGAACCCGTTGCCGTCGTCGTCGATGACGTTCCCGGGTACTTCCCCAGGGTTCGCCCACGAGTTGGGCAGCAGGTCTTCGTGCATGAAATCAAAGCCATCGTCGATGACGGCGATGACGGTCCCGGGATCCCCCCGCGTGATGTCCCACGCCATCGAAGTGTCGGCGTCCGCATCGACCGTGCCCCCGTTCTGTCCCGTGTTGCGATGGTGCCATTGGTTCCCGAAGAGGGTGTCGTTCAGCACCGTGTCCCGGTAGTCGATGTACTGCACAAAGTTCGGGTGTGCGTACTTCGTTCGTGGCTCCGCATCGTACCGATTCGCCAGTTCAATGAACCCCGAGCGACCGGGATCCACCGGCCTGAGCAGAAACTGGTTCTTGATGTACCGGCTCTCTTCGACGACCTGCACTCCATTGGCGGTGTTGAGCGCATCGATGTCCGCCCGCGCGAGCCGTTCATCAAACCTCACGATGAACTCGTCGGGGATGATTACCGGTTCCTTTGTACCCTCCTGCGTTGCCACTAAGCCCGTGAGTTGGATCAGACCGTCGCCGCGCCGACGCAGGTCGGCCGCGAGCCGCTGCATCCCCGCCCGGTCCAGCCCGGCTGGCGATGCGAACACGTAGTACTGCCCGCCGATATTGCCGACCAGTTTCAGCCCCAGCGGCTCGGTGATTGGTAGCAGCCGTTTGAGATCGACCCCGTCGCGCGGCAGCACGCCGATCCGATCGGTCGAGACCTCGATTGCGTACTTCACGTCCCCCATGACATAGACGTCCCTCTCCGTCTTTCCCGGCTGCACAGGGCTTGGACGGTCTGGGCGATCCACCACTCGATCCGTTTCTTTGCACGCGGGTACGGCGAGTGCTGCGACGCACACCGCACCAACGCTCCACAACAGCCTGCGCACACGACTTCGACCCACACGATTCCACATAATCATCTCCTTGCATAAATTGGACCCAGAATCCGATACGGAGACGCTCGCTAAGATACCCGATTGCGAGCACTTATTTCAACACCCTTTGTTGGCTCCCGACCCCAAAGATTGACCCATCCCACGTTGCCTACTTGCACATCGACCCGAGAGGAGTGAGTACGAATCAAGTGGTCTCTCCCTGTGGCGTGCCAACGCGTAACGCCTCGACGCTCGGCCAGCGATTCGACAAGAGTGTGCGGTGCCAGCAATCGATGGCTAACCAATCACCCAAACAAGGGGTGTTGAGAATGATTCTAAAACTCAGATTAGAAGATGCCTATCATCTTGTATTCACGGAGCCAACAGCAACATGACCCCGAAATCACCTATTTATCTCGATCATGCCGCCACGACGCCCTGCGATCCGCGGGTGGTTGAGGCGATGCTTCCGTATTTCACCAAGTCGTTCGGCAACCCCGGCTCGCGCAACCATTCCTTCGGCTGGGAAGCCGAGGAAGCCGTGGACAAGGCCCGCGAGCAGGTCGCCGCGTTGATCGGTGCCGACGAAAAAGAAATCGTCTTCACCTCCGGCTCCACGGAGTCGAACAACATAGCGATCAAGGGTGCGGCGTACATGTACGAAAAAGCACCCGCCGGTTCGCCACCAGGTACGCGAGGACACATTATCACCGCGATGCACGAGCACAAGGCCGTCCTCGACCCGTGCAAGCGGCTTCAGAAGGAAGGGTTTGACCTCACGATTCTGGAGCCGCCGGCGGACGGGATCATCACCGCCGACATGGTCGCCGCGGCGATCCGTCCGGACACCATCCTCGTGACCATCATGTGGGCGAACAACGAGATCGGCACGATCAATGAGGTGCCCAAGATTGGTGCCCTTTGCCACGAGAAAGGGATTGTCTTTCATACCGACGCCACTCAGTGGGCCGGCAAGATGCCCACGAATGTCGAGGCCGACAACATTGATTTATTGTCGCTTTCGGCACACAAGGTCTACGGGCCAAAGGGTGCCGGCGCGCTCTACGTCCGACGCCGCAAGCCCCGGATCCGCCTCGTCGCGCTACAAGACGGCGGCGGGCAGGAACGCGGGTTCCGCTCGGGCACACTGAATGTCACCGGTATCGTCGGGCTTGGCAAAGCCTGCGAGATCGCCAAAGCCGAGATGGACCGCGACGGGGAGCGGTTGCTGAAACTCCGCCGGAAACTAGAAGACGCGGTCGTGAGCCAACTCGATTCCTGCGTCATCAACGGCCACCGCGAGAAACGCCTCCCCCACATCACCAACATCTCCTTCGGCTTCGTTGAAGGGGAGAGCCTGATGATGGCCATCAAGGAAATCGCCTGTTCGTCCGGGTCCGCCTGCACGAGCGCTTCGCTGGAGCCGAGTTACGTCCTTAAGGCGCTCGGCGTGGGTGATGAACTCGCGCACTCATCGCTGCGGCTGTCGCTGGGCAAGTGGTCCACTGAAGCCGAAGTGGATTACACCGCCGAGGCGATCGTGAAGGCGGTGAAGAAGTTGCGGCTCCTCAGCCCGCTCTACGACATGCACCTGGAAGGGATCGATCTGAGCAAGGTGGAGTGGGCGCATCACTAAGCGAGATCGCACGCACGGATTAGTCCGATCTTATATATACAAACGATTGATCGACTTCGGTTTTGCCGCAGTCGCACACGGAGACGGATCATGGCCTACAGCGACAAAGTCATCCACCATTACGAACACCCCCGCAACGTCGGCAACTTCGGTACCCAGGCCGACGTCAAGACCCGCCGCGATATCGGCGTCGGACTTGTCGGCGCGCCCGAGTGCGGCGACGTCATGCAGCTCCAGATCAAGGTCAACCAGAGCACCGGTGTCATCGAAGATGCCAAGTTCAAGTGCTTCGGCTGCGGGTCCGCCATCGCCTCGTCCTCCCTCGCCACCGAGTGGCTCAAGGGCAAGACCCTCGACGAAGGCGCGGCGATCAAGAACACGCAGATCGTCGAGGAACTGAGCCTCCCGCCGGTGAAGATCCACTGCTCCGTCCTCGCCGAGGACGCGATCAAGAGCGCGATCGCGGACTACAAGGCCAAGAACGGCATCGCGGCGGACGCTACACCAGCGGTTGCGCCGTGATTCCTACTTTCGAACGATCGTCGGTGAGCTGCCCGGTCCAGCAGTTCGGTGACGAAGAAGTTGCCCAAGTCACGCTGGGGTAACACTAGAGTCGAGAGAAAGATCGGATTCAGGTTCCGAAAGCATTAGACTAGCTGAATCCAAGCCCCATCTGTCCGAACTCGTCCTTCTTCGATGTATTTTGCCATATTTTCAATCCAACCTCGCTTCTGCTCGCATATTGCAGCGAGTAGATATCGCGGTCCATGCTATTCTGAACTCGGATCGTGTCGAAGCGATCGTAACCGAGTGTTCTGAGACGGTCTTGATATCGTTGTCTGAACGCTTCGGCTTGCTTTGAGGGCGAGGTCACTCGGAGTAGATCTCGCCAGCCACCTTCACCCATGAATCGGTCCAGGTTCGAGTTGGGATTCTGGTCGTAGTATGTTGCCCAGTTGCGCAGCGCGTCCATGTTGTCCGCGACGAGGATCACAAGATCGGACTTTCGGCGTGCGATGACGCGAACGGTCTCGAAATCAAGATGAAGCCCGTAAGGATCTGCAAAGGTCATACACAGTGCGTTAGAAGCTGGAATCGGATTCAGCAGGTCCTCGATCACGAGATTTGCGTCACCTGTGATGACTCGCGGAGGATTCGGGAGAGCGCATGCTCTCAACCGGTTTCGTAGTGCATCCGCCTTGACAGGATCGGCTTCGCACAAATGCAGCTGAGTAAACGGGAACTTCACGCGTGAGGCGAGCAACGCGCTCGAATAGGCGAGCTCTCGATTGGACTTGAATCGGGCGATACCAGCGCCGGCGAACAAGTCTACGTAATGCAACTCGGCCCACTTGTCCTTCATCGAGGTAGTAAATGCATCGAGGTACCTTCCAAGGAAGTGGTACTTGCGCCTCGACCATGCTCCCACATCGGGTATCACCAAGCCGTCGTCAACGGGTTGCTCTGACATCGTTTGAAGCCCCTACTGGCATGTCATCCCACGTCCTCCCCTCCAACTCCCGACCCGTCTCGCACTTCCTCACTCCTCCCCACTGCTTGAAGAAAAACGCCACGCCGCGTTCGATGCATTGGTCACGGATGCTCTCCACCCACTCGGGTTCGATGGGCCTCGCCCCC
>JBGSIF010000268.1:0-1609 GCA_041742635.1 Phycisphaerales bacterium | reverse complement strand
AGTCCAGCACGCAGATCTCGCTCCGCCGACTATGCACGTCAAGTCCTACCGTGAGCATGTGTTGCCTCCTGTGGGTCCGTGGGACGTTCCAACAACGATCCCGTCATCGTTCCCCAGGAGGCACACTCCATAGTTTCAGGGTAAACATCCGAACTGCTCTGGAGAGCAGTTCCACCTATCTGGAGAGCAGTTCCACCATAGGCAACAATCGCGTATGAACGCACGACTGGAACCGACGACGCTGTGGCTCGACGGCGGCATCGCGCGGGTGGAGCCGCTGCGCTTGGAACACGCCGAATCCATGACGCTGGCCGCGAGCGATCCCGTGATCTGGAAGTACATCCCACCGCCGTATGGGGGGGCGGGGGACATCGGCGCGATGCGGGCGCTCATCGAGCGTGCGCTGGCGGCGCAGGCGGCGGGGACGGAACTGCCGTTTGCGATCATCCACGCGGCCAGCGGAGAAGTGGTCGGATCGACCCGTTACATGGATCTCCAGCCCGCCAACCGCGGGCTGGAGATCGGGGCGACATGGATCGGCCCGAAGTGGCAGCGCACGAGCATCAACACGGAGTGCAAGTTCTTGCTGTTGCGGCACGCGTTCGAGTCGATCTGGCCTGGTGAGGGCAGTAGGTCGTCGGGCGCGGTGCGGGTGCAACTTAAGTGCGACGCCCGCAACGTGCGCTCGCAGGCGGCGATCCTGCGGATCGGGGCGACGTTCGAGGGCGTGCTGCGAAAGCACCGGGCGCTGCCGGACGGGTTCGTGCGGGACACGGCGTACTTCAGCGTGGTGCGGGAGGAGTGGGAGAGCGTGAAGGCGCGGCTCGCAGGGATGATTGGGTTGAAGGTGTGAAGGGGCGAAGATACGACGGTGCTCAAAAGCAGCTCCGTCGTGGCACGGGGTGTGACCATCATTTGTTTCACCTGAGCCGAACCGCGCAAGCGGTCGGTCTTCGGGGCGAGGGGAGGGACGGAGCACCCACGGGTTTCGGTTCGCGCCTGCCCAGCGGCACTCCTCCCCCGACGGCTTGCGCCGTTCGGCTCAGATTGCGGGTCAGTTCGCTCCGCGCAGACTATCGTTGTGTGGGCGGGGACTACAAAGGAACACACCATGCCCACACCGAAGATCCTTGCGTTTGCCGGGAGTACCCGAGCGGATTCGTACAACAAGAAACTCGCCGCGGTCGCCGCGTCGGGGGCGCGGGCCGCGGGGGCCGAAGCGAGCGTGATCGACCTGCGTGATTACCCGCTGCCGGTCTTTGACGAGGACGTAGAGAAGGCGGCGGGCGGGGCGGCGGGGATCGACAATGTGAAGCGGCTCAAGGCCCTCTTCATGGCGCATCAGGGGCTGCTCATCGCGTCGCCGGAGTACAACAGTTCGGTGTCGGCGGTGCTGAAGAATGTGATCGACTGGGTGTCGCGCCCCGCGCCGGGGGAGCCGCCCCTGGGGTGCTTTGATGGGAAGGTGGCGGGGCTGCTGGCGGCGTCGCCGGGGGCGCTGGGGGGCCTGCGCGGGCTGGTGCATCTGCGGTCGATCCTGGGGAACATCAAGGTGATCGTGCTGCCGGAGCAGTTCGCGCTCGTGAAATCCGGCGAGGCGTTCGGGCCG
>JBGSIF010000267.1:0-8659 GCA_041742635.1 Phycisphaerales bacterium | reverse complement strand
CGCCGTCGCGCCGAACGCCGTCCGCAGCAAACTCTCAAACAGCCCCGGCGCGGCCCCCATCCGGTCGATCGGCATCCCCGTCAGCACCGACAACTCGTCCGCCGCCGCATAGTCCGACGGATCGTCCATCACGACTTGCAGCCGACCGCGTTCGATCTTGAACGGCACCGCCCGCAACCGAACCGCCTGCTCCGCCGTGATCTGCCCCGATGCCGACGCATCCAGTGTCGGCGTCTCCGCAAGGATGGTCCAGCCGCCCTCGTTCGGTCCATCGGCACCGTCGTTGCCCAAGATCGACCCGTCAAGCCGCGCGTCGGGGACGACTTCGTCCGTTGCCGGTAGTATGAGTTCGATTTCTGGGTTGCTCGAGGTGGACGCCATCAGGTTCCTGATTTCCATGTGATTTGCGGCATCGGTTCGTATCACTCTCGGCTGTCGCAATCCTTCTCACGTCAGCCCAACGCTTCTCTAACCTGCTTATTTCACGGAGGTTGCGGCGTCGTAGTCAAACTCGGGCCGAGACTTGGCGTCCGGCAACAACTTCTGTTGTTCTTCGGTCAACAAGGCCTTCAACGATTCCATCGCTTTCTTGTCGATCGTATCGCGCGTCTCCTTCGCTTGCTTCACATTCTCGGGCAACTGTCCCCCAAACTGACGCCCCATCGCTTGAAACCCGTCCTCTTCGATCATCTCGTTCTCGACGATCGCGGCGGCCCAGGCATCGTTCGCCGTCGCCACATCCCGCGCATACTGATCCCGAACATTCTTCATCGCCTCGCGGGTTGGCCCGTCTAACCCCTCGAACTTCTCCGCCGCTTCGATCGCCCGAAGTACGTGCGGCTTGCGGTACACCTGCGAAAAACTCGCCAGTTTCACCTTCTCGCGGAACGCCCCTTGTGCTTCCAAGGGCAATAATCCTTCGATCTGCCGCGCGTACCGCTTGTTCAACTCCAGTATCTTCAGGCTTGACTCCCGCAGCGTCTTCTGCTGCGCTTGGATCTTCTCCATATCCGGGTTCATCACCCGCTCGAGCCAACTCGCCACCTGTTCATCCAGCACCCTGTTCCGCGCGATCAGTTCCCGGTCCAGGTCCACAGCATACTGCTCCAGCGTTTCATTCAGTGATGCCTGCTGCCCCGGCTCGAGCCGCAGCCCCTCCACCAGTTCGGCCATATCCACCGACTCCCCGCTGAGCGAGCCCCAGTTGATCGTCGTCTTGCGCCGGTGCGCCCGTTCAACCAGCGGCCAGCGCTCCAGTTGCTCCGGCGTGAGCAGTGCTTTGAGGTCATCGATGAGAGCCTTTTCCACGGTGTCGGTTCGCCGACGGAACTTCTTCATCATGTCCCCCATCAAGTCCTGCATCGCGGAAAAATCCCCGGTTTGTGTGAACTCCGCCTGCATCGACTGCTGGAGTTCAGTCAGACGCGATACCGCCGCGAGGTATTCCGCCTCGTACCCGCTCAGCAACTGCTCCGCGGCCTTCCGCTGCGCCTCGGACAGCCCCAATAGGTCTGCATATTGGCGCAACTGCCGCCCGTTCATCGACGGCGTCGTCATCCCCCCCATCCGACGGATCGCCCCCATCTGCCCACACGCCGGCTCCGCCGCCATGACGAAGCCCACCACCAACGCCAGCATCAATCTAAAGTACCGTTTCATGTTGCTCTCGTGGCGCCCGGCGCCGTTGGTTTGAACCCGCCCGACGTAGGTCGGACGGGTGGCGCGACCGTTGTTCGGCGCCGGCATCTTCGGTTCGATCGTCTTACTTTGTTCCCAGCGGAAGATCAAAATCAAACTCGGGTCGCTTCGACGCGCTGGGCATCTTCTTCTTCTGTTCTTCGTTCAGCAGCGCTTTCACCGACTCCATGGTCTTGGTATCCAGTGTCTTGCGCGCGGTCTGCGCTTCGATGTACTTCTCGTTCTGCCGCAGCATCCAGATCCCGCCCCCGCCGAACCCCATGCCTTCGCCGCTCTGGCTGGACCGCACTTCGTCGATGACCGACGCCCATTTCGTGTTCGCCGACTCGGCGTCCCGCAGGTACGCCTCCTTCAGCCCCTTAAGCCCCTCCTTCTGCCCTGCGTCAAGGTCCGCGAGTTTCTCCGCCGTTTCGATGTACCGCGACGCCTGCGACCGCTTGTACACCATCGGGTACTTTGTGATCTGCACTTCGCGCTGGAACTCCCCTTTCTTGTCTTCGGGCAACAGCCCCTCGACCTGACGAATGTACTTGTCGTTGATCTCCCCGAACTTCTTGGCGTTGTCCTCAAAGTCTTTCTGCATCTTCTGCATCGTCTCCATCATCTCCGGGTTTTCCCACATCGCCCCTTTCCCGGACTCCATCGCTTTGAGCATCGCATCCATCATCTCGCGCACCATCTTGTTGTGCGCGACGATCACGGTGTCCATCTCCTGCTCGTACTGGCCCACGCTCGGCCCGACGCTCCCCCAACTTCCCGCGTCCAGGCGCAAGTTCGTAATCATCTCGCTCAGGTCGATCTTCTGTGTCCCCTCGAATCCCATTTTGAAGGTCGATTTGCGTCGCAGCGCTCGCTCGAATACCGGGAACTGCTCCAACTGCGCCGGCGTCAGCACCGCCTTGAGATCGTCCAATAGCACCTTGTTCAGCCCGTCCGCCTTGCGCATGTACTTCACCATCGCATTGGGCAGCACCTCCTGGTACACTTCCCACTCGCCGGTGTCCTGGGATTCTTCCTGCATCGCTTGGTAGACCTCTTTCAGCCGGTCCACCGAGTCGCGGAAGTCTCCCTGGTACGCCGCCAACAACTCCTCCGCCGCTCGTTTCTGATCCTCCGACAACCCGAGCATGTCCCCGTACTGCTTGAGCATCCTGGTGCTCACGGCGGGCTTGAGGAAGTCCCCCATCTCCGCCTCCATCCCGAACATCCCAAACTGCGCGCGCGATTCGGACCCGATCCCGAACGACGCAACCGCCAGCGTCGCCACGATCGCCGCGGACCGAATCCGACGCCACATTCCACCCATCATGCCGTTCATGTTCGCTCCCGTTCTAAGTTGAGTTACCTCGGTCGTTGCTTCAATATACTGCCGATCTCTGACAGAGTGCGATTGTTCGCATTCTGAACTTCTTAATTGCAAGCGGTGTAGTTGCAAGGCGTGCTATTTGGGCGAGTCTTCGGCGTCTAAGTCCCACTCCGGCCGCCACTTACGATCGGGGAGTTTGGCACGCTGTTCTTCGGTCAGCATCGCGGCGATCGCCGCGGTTGCTTTTTTATCGATCGCCCGTCTTGCCGCGCGTGTCTCACGCACCTTGGGATCTTCCGGCCTCCAGTTTCCCCACCACATATTCTGGCCCGCCGAGTCTTTTTCGATCTGTTCGTCTTGTGCGGCGAGAGCCTGCGCCCACTTCTCGTTAGCCGCCGCCGCGTCGCGTTCGTAGTTCTCTCGAACGCCTTTGATTCCCTCGATTGTCGCGGCGTCCAGCCCCTCGATCTTCTCCGCCGCCGCCAATGCCATCTGTGTGTGCGATTGACGGTATATTTTCGGGTAAATCGCCTGTTTGATCCTCAGATCGAACTCTTTGGCGACCTCCTCGGGCAACTCGGACATGAACTGGCGTCGAAACCGGTCGTTCACATCCCCGACTTTCTTGTTGACCTCCCCCAACTCCTTAGCCATCGCCGCCCATTTCACCTCGTCGTACTGCTCCATCATTTTGAACCAGGCTTCGCTTTGATCTTGAACATACTTGATTCGAGCCAGGAGTTCGCGGTCCAAGTCCAGTTCGTACTGTTCGAGCGTCCCGGCGATGGACGCCGACGTCGTCTCGTTCAGCCGAAGCCCCTTGATCAGGTCCACCAGGTCGATCTGGTCCGCGGCTCGCCCGCCCCAGGTCAGGGTGGTCCGCCGCCGGCTGAGCCGTTCAACCTGCGGCCACCGCTGGGCCTGCGCCTGATCCAGCACCGCTTTCAAGTCGTCCAAGATCCCCGCGTTCAACTTCATCGACCGTGCGAAGAACGTGCGGTTGACTTTCGGCCACACGTCACGCCAGGGCTGCACGTCCTGATCTTCGTCGTACTCGTATTCTTCGTTGATCGACTGGCTGATCTTGTCGAACCGCTCCCCGATCCGGCGCTGCTCGCGCTCATACGCAAAGAGCAACTCGTCCACGGCGTTCTGCTGCTCCGGACGCAGTTGCAGAATATCGCTGTATTGCTTCAGCACCCGGGCCGTCACCGCGGGCTTGCGGAGTTCTTGCAGCACCCCCCAGATGCCCCACTGGGCGTGCGCGAGCGACGGCATCGCCAGCACGCCGAGGATCACCGCTAACCCGGCGCAGTGATGAAACCGCGCTCGTGATACCCCCGTCGAAACTCCCGGTGATACCCCTCTTGATACCCCGGTTGAAACGCCCGATCGGCCCATGTTCCTGCCTCCACGCCAGTTGCCCCGATGCCGTCTAGGGCCGCAATCCGGGCGGCTGTGCCTCGTATACCGATAGCCACCCTGCCAGTTCCGGTGAACCGGCGTGCCCAAAGCGTATTCGGCGCTCAGTCCATGTACCCCAATTCGTGTGTGCCCGAACTGAATCCAGCCGATGATGGTACTGACAACTCGGTTCGCACGATCTTTACAGTACCTTTACTCTAGAGTGCCCCCCCACCATGTCTATGCTTCGCTCGGCCCTTCGTTGGCGACCCGCGCCGGTCGCGTCCGCCCCGGTCCCGCCACGCTTGGCGCGAGCGATCGCCCCCTTGGACGTATTCATGTCCCCCACTGACCCATCAAGTCGTTCCACCGTGCCCGCCGAAACCCCCAGCCACCTGGAAGTGGAACTGGTGGAACTGAAGAAGCGGCTGGTGAGCGAAGCCGTCATCGCGGTAGGGATGCTCGAAGCCGCCCTCGCGGCGTTGTGGAAACTGGACAAAGTCGCGGCGGCGGAGATCCGCCAGCGCGATAACACGATCGATGCGGAGGAAGTTGCGATCGAGGAGCGCTGCCTGCGTCTCATGGCGCTGCACCAGCCATTCGCGCGTGACTTTCGTGTGCTGGCGTTCATCCTGAAGGTCAACGCCGATATCGAGCGGGTGGCCGACCACGCCGTTTCGATTGCCAAGATCGCACTACGGATGACGCGCCCGTTGCCTCCGGAATGGCCGACGCCGCTGCTGGAACTCGGGCAGCGGGTCCCGATGATGTGCCATTCGACGCTTCGGGCGTTGCTGGACGAGAACGCCGACGCGGCCCGTGAGGTCGTGCTGTCCGACGCCGCGATCGATTCGCTCGATCGGCAACTGTTTGAAGAAGCCCAGACGTGGATGCAGGATCATCCCAACGAGCCTGAAACCGGGCTGTACTTCACCCGTGC
Organism: Phycisphaerales bacterium; assembly: GCA_041742635.1. Lineage (GTDB taxonomy): Bacteria > Planctomycetota > Phycisphaerae > Phycisphaerales > UBA1924 > JTS-AC122. Next base: position 3,311 of record JBGSIF010000267.1, on the reverse strand, counting down.
CAGCCGCGAACTCGAGCGGGTCGGCGACCTGATGGGGAGCATCGCCGAGGACATCGTGTACCTAGCGACTGGACAGATCATCCGGCACCAGAAGCGCAAACTCAAACTCGCCAACCCGTAATCGTTTCTGCATTCGCTATGGGACGAGTGCTTGGTTAGGTACCTTTGGCCGAAGTTTTCGCGGGTGCAGGAGAGGCGGTCTTGGCGGGGGCGACTTTGACGGGAGCGATCGTCGCCGCCGCCTCGTCGCACGTCCGGGCCAGGTCAAAGTCTTTCTCGGTGATCCCGCCCGCGTCGTGCGTGCTGAGCGTGAGGGTGACTTTGTTCCAGCGGATGAGTACATCGGGGTGATGCTGGGCGCGCTCCGCCGACGCCGCCACCTGGTTGACAAAGCGCATCGACGCCACGAAGTCGGCGAACTGGTACGTCCGTTGGATAGCGTCACCGGTTTGGCTCCACTCGGGGTAGTTGAGCATCGCCTGTTCGATCAGTGATTCACTGAGACGTTCCATCCATTACTCCTGGGCACCGAACTCGAACGAAGAATGAAACAAAGTGTACCAGACGCAAGCCAGCCCGTCTTTCGATAGCCCGTACATAATCCAAGTGTGCGGCACGTTGAGGAAGTACACTATCAGCCAGATCCAGCCCGGTTGTTCGCACGGTATTCGGAACCCATGCTACCTATGTCACCGTTGATTGGGCGTACCCGTCTTGCCCCCTCCCCTACTGGGGCGCTGCACCTGGGAAACGCCCGCACGTTCCTGATCAACTGGGTACTCGCGCGGCAGCAAGGCTGGAAGATCGTGCTTCGCATCGAGGATCTGGACGGCCCACGCGTCAAGCCCGACGCCGCCGATGGGATCATGCGCACACTCGAATGGCTCGGGATCGAATGGGACGAGGGGCCGATCATCCAGTCCACGGACCTTGAGCCGTACCGGCGCGCGATGCGGACGTTGGCGCGCGCGGGCGAGGTGTTTGAGTCCAACGTATCGCGTGCGGAGATCGAAGCCGCGGCGTCGGCACCGCAGGAAGGGACAGGTGAGGTTCCGTTCCCCGCTGCGCTTCGCCCGCGTGGGGTAGGGTCGGGGCCGGTAGACTTCGATGCGCCGGAGTCGGCAGACTCGAACTGGCGCTTCGCCGTCCCCCCTTCCCCACGGGGGATCGAGTTTCACGATCAGGTCGCCGGCCCGCAGCGCGTGGATGTCGCCAAGACGATCGGGGACTTCATCGTCTGGACTAAACGACAGCAGCCGGCGTATCAACTCGCGGTCGTCGTGGACGACCACCGCCAAGGCATCACACACATTGTGCGCGGTGAGGACCTGCTGACGTCCGCCGCGAGGCAGATCCTTTTGTACCGGGCGCTCGGGTATGTGCCAGCCACGGCTACGGACTCCATCACGCTCCCGCACTATTTCCACCTCCCGCTCGTCATCGGTACCGACGGCAAGCGCCTTGCCAAGCGTCACGGCGACACCCGCGTGGACACGTACCGCGCGCTAGGTGTGCCCGCCGAAGCCGTTGTCGGGTTGATCGCCCACTGGTCCGGGGTGTCGCGTCCATGGGTTTCTTCCCCGAACACACTGGAGGGAGCGGTTCCCGGTGTGCCCGCTTTGATGTCGGCCCGCGAGTTCATGCACGCCTTCGTGCTGTCTAACATACCGCGTTACCCCATTGTCTTTACTCCGGAGCACGACACATGGCTTCGCTCGCACGCCCGATGACGCTTTCTCCAGTCTCCTTCCTTCTGCTTGCCTTCTCGGCAATTTTCGCGCTGTCCCTTCCGGGGTGCGATGAGAAAGCCTCGTCGGATGTTGCGACCGTGACGATCAAGGGGAAGAAGTTCAACCTCGAGATCGTCGCCGACGACGAGAAGCGGTACCTCGGGCTGGGCAAGCGGACGGAGATCGACGCCGACGGCGGGATGATTTTCGTCTTCCCGCAGCCGGCGGTTCAGTCGTTTGTAATGCGAGATTGCCTCGTCGATATCGACATCATTTACCTGGACGGCGGGGGGCGGATCCTGGCGATGCACGCGATGAAGAAAGAAAAACCTCGGGATGAGCAGACCGAGAAAGCCGACGACCCCGAAGCGGACAAACGCTACAACGATCGGCTCCCCAAGTACCCCAGCCGGTTCCCGTCGCAGATCGTGATCGAACTCAAAGGCGGCATGATCAAAGAACTCGGGCTGACCGAGTCCGACAAAATCTCGCTCGATATCGAGGGGCTGAAGAAACTCGCGCGCTGAGCGGGGAATGAAAAAGTGCCTCCGCTGGAGGCTCTTTGGGTGGCGTGACAAAGTGAAAAGAAAGATGGATACCGCGGGGATCAGTCCACCGGCACCTGATCGCTGGTGACGATCTCGCGGAACTTGGCCCGCAGACGCTTGGTGAGGGGGCCTTCGCCAGTGCTGATGCGCTGTTCGGACGTGACCTTCATGGTTGCCTGGTCGTACTGGTCGATCTGCGTGACGGAGATGATCTCCGCCGCGGAGCCGGTGAGGAAGACCTCGTCGGCGGCGAGCAGTTCGGGGAGTTTGAATCGCTTCTCGACGCACTTGATCCCCAGCGCGGGGCACAGGGTCTGCATCACGAACTCGCGCGTGATCCCTTCGAGGATGCCCGCTTCGGGCGGCGGGGTGTACACCACGCCCCCTTTGATCATAAAGAGGTTGTCGCCGGAGCCTTCGCAGACGTCCCCGTCGAGGTTGAGGCGCACGACCTCGTGGCAGCCGAACTCGATCCCCTCGACCTTGGCCATGATGTGGTTGAGGTAGTTCAGGCTCTTCACGCGCGGGTCGAGGGTGTTCAGCGGGTTGGTCGGGCGGTGGGCCACGACGACGCGCATCCCCTGCTCGTACATTTCCTGCGGGAATAGCACGATCTGGTCGGCGACGCAGATCACACCCGGCACCGGGCACTTGCGCGGGTCCAGTCCGAGCGTCCCGAAGCCGCGGGTCACCACCAACCGGATGTATCCATCGACGATGGCGTTCGCGTCGATGCACTGCTGCATGACGTCGATCATCTGCTGGCGCGTGATCGGGATCTCTAGGTGGATCCCGGCGGCGCACTTCCAGAGGCGGTCCATGTGGCGCTGGCACTTGAAGACCTTGCCTTTGTAGACGCGGATGCCCTCGAAGATGCCGTCGCCGTAGAGGAGGCCGTGGTCGTAGACCGAGACCATGGCCTGGCTCTTGGGGAGCATCTGCCCGTTGATGAAAATGTAGGGGTGGTCGCCGACGGGGACGGCACCGGGCTTGGCCCAGACGCCGGCGAGGGTGGTCTGTTTGGCGGGGGCCG
>JBGSIF010000266.1:0-25357 GCA_041742635.1 Phycisphaerales bacterium | reverse complement strand
AACTCGCGCCGATCGCGGCGCGGCGCGTGGAACTCGACGAGGGGCTGGCTGGGGCCGACGTGGTGAGCATCAGCACGCCGCTGACGCCCGCCACTCGGCACCTGATCGACGCGCGGCGGCTCTCGCTGATGAAGCCGACGGCGATCATCGTGAACACGGGGCGCGGGCCGGTGATCGATGAAGCCGCGCTGATCGACGCGCTCACTGAGAAACGCATCTGGGGCGCTGGGCTGGACGTCTTCGAGTTTGAGCCCAAGGTGCCGGCGGGGCTGATCGCGCTGGAGCAGTGCGTGATGACGCCGCACATCGGCAGCGCGGAGCGGCACTTCCGCGAGATCATGACGGAGATGGTGAGCGAGAACGCGCGGGCGATCCTGGCGGGGACGAAGCCGCCGAACGTGGTGGGATGAAGCGGCCCCCCCGCCGTAGTGCGAGTTTCCAACTCGCACCAGGTTTGCTTGAAACGACGCAACTGGATGCAAGATATCGTGCAAGTTGGAAACTTGCACTACGGGAGGAGGACTTCGACCGCGCGGCCGGTGATGGAGCGCAGTTGGTCCAGTTGCCGTCGCCCGATGCGGACGCGGAGGCGCACGAACCCCTCTTCGTACTCGCGGTCGAGCACCTCGGCGCGGTTCTCAACCAGGTTGATCGCCTTCGCGTCTTTGAGCGCGAGGCGGAGGGTGATGTTCAGCACGCCGCCCTGGGCGGCGGTTCGCACGAACTCTCGCACCCGCTCGATGCCGGGGGTCCAGCGGATCGATCGCGCTGATGGGGATGCAGGCTGCGACGGCCTCCTCGGCGGGCGGCTCGTCGTGATCCGCAAGCAGTACACCCGTGCCGGGGTTTCCCCGCGCCCGGCGTTCCCACGCCAAGACCTCACGGTTGTCTTTCAGCCGGTCCACTTTATTGAGCAGCAGCACGCGGATCGGCGACAGCCCGCGCTCCGGCCCGTTGCCCGCCGACAGCCCCCACTCCCGGCTCTCGCGTTCGTACTCCTCCGCGCCGCCGAGCAGTTCGTTGAGCGTGTGCGTCACGGCGTCGTACTGGAGTTCGGCAGCCGGGTCCGACACGTCGAGCACGATCAGCAGCAGGTCGGCGTGGATCGCCTCTTCGAGCGTGGCGCGGAAGGACGCGACGAGGTGGTGCGGCAAATCACGCACGAAGCCGACGGTGTCGCTGAGCATGACGCGCAGCCCGCCGTTGAGGTCCCATTCACGCGTGCGGGTGACGAGCGTGGCGAAGAGGCGGTCGTCGGCGTATGCCCCGCCCTCGGTCAGCGTGTTGAAAAGCGTGCTCTTGCCCGCGTTGGTGTACCCGACGATGCCGACGGTGTAGTGGTCGAGTTTGCGCTCGCGGACCATGCGGCGTTTGCGGGCGTGGATCTCTTCGAGTTCGCGGCGCAGGTCGAGTTTCTTGCGCTGCACGAGCCGGCGGTCGATCTCGAGTTGCTGCTCGCCCGGCCCGCGGGTGCCGATGCCGGCAATGCCGCCCGCGCCGACGATGCGTTCTAGGTGGTCCCACATGGCGCGAAGGCGGGGGTAGGTGTACTCCATCTGGGCCATCTCGACCTGGAGCTTGGCCTCGTGCGTCGTCGCGCGGCTGGCGAAGATGTCGAGAATGAGTTCGCTGCGGTCGATCACCTTGCGACCGATGTGTTCTTCGATGTTGCCGATCTGGCGCGGCGAGAGGTCATGGTCGAAGATGACGAGCGTGGCTTCGAGGGCTTCGCACATGCCTTTGAGTTCATCGAGTTTGCCCGAGCCGATGAAGGTCGCGGACTCGGGCTTGGCCTTGCGCTGTTCGAGTTCGCCGACGACGATCGCGCCGGCCTGCTCGGCGAGGGCTTTGAGTTCGCCGAAGGGGTCGCGCTGGTCGTAGACGGACTTGGGGAGCCGGACGGCGGCGAGGACGGCGCGCTCGGACTGGACTTTGATGGACGTGCGTTCGGTGGGTTGGGGCATAAATGTGCAGCGATGCAATCAAATCAGTTCAACGATAAGACACCCAAGGGTAGGCGATCCGGGGCGGTGTACGAACGACGGCCGCCGCTCCCAAGCCGTGGAAAGACCGAAGTCAGATCGACGACTTCGGTGGTGCGCCGGAGTTCGGGCGATGTGCCGCTGGATCACGCTGAGGAAGCGACGGTTTACCACGAGCCTTCGTAGTAAAAGCGTTCGCGGATGATCTTGTCGCCCTTGACGGTGTACACGCCGACCTCTTGGAGGGTGGTGCGCACGCCGGTGGCCTTGGGCGTTACCTCGAAGGTAAAGTGGACCGCGAACTCGCTGGGGCCGTTGAAATACGGGCCGATGACTTTCGCGCCATGGATGGTGTTCGCGGCGGCCCAACGCTCGGACTTCTGAATGACGGGCGTTTGCCCGACCGTCTCCGCGCCGCTGGCTTCGACGGAAACGATTTCGGGGTCGTACATCGTGCGCATGATGTCAAAGTTCTTGCCCTGGTTGCACAGATCAACGAACTGGCGGGCGAGGGTCTGCAGTGTCATGTGGCATTGTTCCTTGTGTGAGCGGTGTGGGGCAGGGGTGAACTCTATCGCTGCGGCGGCTGTTGTGGGCTGCGGTTTCACCCGGCGAGCGAACGCGGCGGCTTCTCACTACGCCGGCCAGGCTTCGCTTCGGCAGCGCACTTCTTGGAGCAGTACTTCACCCGCTCCCAGTCGCGTTCCCACTTCTTTCGCCACGCAAACTCGCGTTTGCAGTGGGCACAGGGCTTCGTGGGGAGGTGATGGTTGGGCACGATACATTCCTACAAACCGGTTACGAGTACGGGATCTGATTCTACGATGCACACACATGCCGCGTACCCATGACGCAACCCCGCCACCACACCCGCACGCACCGACGCAGCCGCGGCCGCGGCTGATCGTGGTGTTCGGTGACCAACTCGATCTGGATTCCGCGCTCATCCGATCCGTCGGATCCGAAGACACAGTGCTGATGATGGAGGTGGCAGGCGAATCGCGGCACGTCCCCAGCCATGTGCAGCGAACGGCTCTGTTCCTGTCGGCGATGCGCCACTTTGCCGCCGAGTTGGTCCGGCAAACGATCCGCGTCCGCTATATCTCGCTGGACGATCCGGAGAACACCGGCACGTTCGAGGCGGAAATTATGCGCGCCATTGCCGCCATCAAGCCCGCCGAGATTGTGTGCATCCAGCCGGGCGAATGGCGTGTGCGGGCGATGCTCGGGCGTGTTCGGGACGCCGCCGGCATCCCGCTCACACTGCTGCCCGACGACCACTTTGTGACGTCACCTCAGGAGTTCGGCGTGTGGGCGAAGGATCGATCATCGCTCACGATGGAGTTCTTTTACCGCGAACAGCGGCGGAAGACGGGCTATCTGATGGAGGGCACGGGAAAAAATGCGAAACCGGCCGGGGGCACCTGGAACTTCGACAAGGAGAATCGGCTGCCCTTCGGCAAGAAGGGACCAGACCCACGACCCCGTCCGCCAGTCGCGTTCAAACCCGACCAGACCTCCCTCGCTGTGTTCGCGGCGATGAAACGCGTACTCCCCGACCTACCCGGCAAGATGGACTCGTTCGCCTGGCCGGTCACACGCGAACAAGCGGTGGCGGCACTCGACGACTTCATCACACACCGCCTTTCAAGGTTCGGCCCGTTCGAGGACGCGATGTGGACCAGCGAACCGACGCTGTACCACTCCACACTCTCGTGTTCGCTCAACCTCAAACTGCTCAATCCGCGCGAGTGCTGCGAGCGGGCCATCGAGGCATACGAAGCGGGCAAAGCACCGCTGCAATCTGTTGAGGCGTTCGTGCGGCAGATCATCGGCTGGCGCGAGTTTATCCGCGGAGTGTACTGGCTCGAAGGGCCGACGTACGCGGATCGCAACGGACTGGATCAGCACGGCGAACTCCCGTCATTTTACTGGACCGCCGAGACCGACATGGCCTGCATGAAGGCTTGCATCGGTCAAGTGATCGAAACCGGTTTCGGGCATCACATCCAGCGGCTAATGGTCACGGGCAACTTCGCGCTGTTGAGCGGCGTACATCCGCGCGCCGTGAGCGACTGGTACCTCGGGATGTTTGTTGATGGAATCGACTGGGTGACGCTCCCAAACACGCTGGGTATGGTGATGCACGCGGATCGGCGAGAGGAGGCGGCCAAGGGAGTGACCGGACTGGTCGGCACGAAGCCCTACGCGGCCAGCGGGAAGTACATCCAGCGGATGAGCAACTACTGCACGAACTGCCGCTACGACCCGGCGGAACGCAGCGGCCCCGCGGCGTGCCCATTCACGGTCTTCTACTGGGATTTCCTTATCAATCACCACGCCGTACTTGCCGAGAACCAGCGAATGAAGATGATCCTGAAGAACGTGGACCGCATGACGCCGGAGGCTCGAACACAGATCACGATTGACGCCAATCTGCTCCGCACGCGGCTCGGAATCACCTCCCCGAGTTGCGGCCGATGATCGTCGGTATTCGCAGTACACCACAAACGCCGACGCCCGCGGGTGTTTGCCCGCGGGCGCTCGATCGTCAAACATCGAGATGAACCAAGCGACACCGGCACTTGTTGTAGACTTCGTGTCCGACGCGGTTTCGGCGGGAAGCCGGGCTTGAAGTAACTGTCTCACGGCGTGGTGGATGGAGCCGGAGACATCGATCATCGCACTCACTGGAACTGTCCCCTATGCCTCTGCTCCGTGTACACTGTTTCGGCCTCTCCGTCGATGGATTCGGTGCTGGCCCTCGTCAAAGCATGACTGACCCGATGGGCGTCGGTGGTATGGCGTTGCACGAATGGTTCTTTCCCACCCGCGCGTTCAAACAGTCGCACGCGGAGATGGGACTGACCGCAGGCGAAGGGGACGGAACGATCGGCATCGATAATGACTTCGCCTCGCGGGGCTTTGATAGAATCGGCGCATGGATTATCGGCCGAAACATGTTCGGACCCATACGCGGCCCTTGGCGTGATGGCTCGTGGAAGGGATGGTGGGGAGACAATCCGCCGTACCACACGCCGGTCTTTGTCCTGACCAACCACTCTCGGGAACCGCTTGTGATGGACGGCGGCACAACGTTCCAGTTTGTTACCGCGGGCATCCGAGAGGCATACGACCGGGCTATGGAAAGCGCCAACGGTAAAGATGTTCGCCTCGGCGGAGGCGCAACCACGATCCGTCAATATCTTGCCGCCCGGCTCGTCGATCAGATGCGTCTGGTCGTGAGTCCCGTACTACTTGGCACTGGAGAGCAGATGTTTGCCGGTCTGGACCTTCCTGCACTCGGCTACGAGATAACCGATCAGGTCAGTTCTCGCGCGGCGGCGCACATCATCATCCGCCGAAAGGACTGATCACGGGCCTCTAGCAGCCCAACCGGTGATGCGCCCTCGCCGCAATCGTGCACAGGCAAAACCAAACGAAGCCGCCCGCGAGGATGATCTCACTGGCGTGCGGGCGTGGGAGGCCGACACCCGACGCTTGGTGATACCGGTGACCTAAGAGTACCTTTACTCATCGATCGGTTACTCTATATCTGTTGCCATGCTCACGTGCTTGAGGCTCCGATCTCGCAGCAGACGAGGCGGTAGCCCAGGTCCAGCGCATTCAGATCCAGAAGCTGACGATTACGCTCGGTCCAGCGACCACTCGAGAGGTCAACACGCAACTTGGTCAGGCCGGGCCCGGCATCGATCCGTGCAAAGCTGGAGATGGCGCTTCGCCTTTCGGCGTCAAGATAGCACTCTGGCCTGCGCCAGTACGCGCACAGGAACCCATCGCGGCAGTCATATGGAATAGGAACCGGCGTCATACGCGCCGGCCCGATCATCCGTTCCAGCAACGCATTGAGGGCTGCGGTACTCGGGAAGATCGTGCGGTCGTGGGCCACGATCTCGGGAAAATAGTCTTCCGTCAACCAGAACGGAGGGGCGTCGGGAACCCATGTGAGCAACACGACGCGATTGCGTGCGACCCGCTTCATCTCCCCGAGACCTCGCTCAAGATCTGCCCAATGATGAGCGCTGAGAATCGCCATCGCCGCATCGACCGAGGCCGTCGCTACAGGCAACGCTTCTGCCGATCCTCGCAGGCAAGGCGCGGCCGTTACGGGGCGTTGCTGGATCATCACTTCGGACGGTTCCACCGCGAGTACCGATCGGCCGGGCGGTTCATACGAGCCGGCCCCGGCGCCGATGTTCACCACGGTGGCGGCATCTCCCAGCGCCGCATCGATAACCGAGGCGATCCGTTGATCCGGTCGTCGGAGCGACGCGTAGCCGCGACCGATGCTGTCGTAGAGAGCCATGTATCGCGCCTCCCATACCAGCGTTCCCGCGAACGCTCACTGGTGTGATTCTAGTTGGACGTCGTTGCGTGCCAGGATGCGCAATCGTGTCCAAATTGACCGCGGCTACGCAGCGGATGACTTTGTACCGAGATCCGCTTGACCACGGCTTTGGCCACCGTCGGCGAGTTCAACTGCGATGGGGTATACCGGCACTGGGAGGACGCAGTTGAACTGCTCCGTAAACGCAGATGGCCTCGGCACTTGCCGAGGCCATGTAGTCTGCTAAATCGGGGTGACAGGATTTGAACCTGCGACCTTTTGACCCCCAGTCAAACGCGCTACCAAGCTGCGCTACACCCCGTGTGTAGAACGATAAGTATAGCCGCAAGCGGCGTGGTGAACAGCGTATGCTGGTGCATGAAACGCACTTCAGCGGCGAACAAACGAGTCTCACATCCAAAAACGAACCGAACGAAGCCCGTCACGGTCACGGTCACGGTCACGATCGGCGGGTTTCAGGAGTTGATCCGTCAACGGTATTCGAAGACGGACGCGGCACGTGGGACGCCGGGGACGTTCATGTGGTTCATGGAAGAAGTCGGCGAACTGGCGACGGCATTGCAGGACAATGGGCCGGGGCGATCGCCCACGAAAAAACAACGGGCCAACCTCGACGAAGAGTTTGCGGACGTTCTGGCATGGCTCACGACGCTGGCAAATATCAACGGGGTGAACTTGGAAGTCGCGCTGATGAAGTACACAACTCCGGGCGTGGTAAAGGGTGTTAAAGCCTGATTGCCATTGCGCATCCCGGCATCACGCAAGCCCCGGCCTGGCCACGGTGCTGAGCGTGGCGACGGCGTCGGCGATCGACTTGAGCAGCCCCGGCTCGGCGCGATCGGCATCGTTCAGCGCGCGGTCGATCGTACTGATCATCCGCTGTGTGTCGGAGATCGCACGATCTAATGAAGACTGCCCCGTGACGAGCCGGATCGGGTCAGGGCGGTTCTGCTCCGCCAGGTGCGCTTCGCAAGTCTGGCGGGCATCGATGAGTTGCCGAAGCAGCGAATCGGCCCGCGCACGAGCCGCGACCACTTCGGTCACGAATCTCCGGCGGGTGTCGTCGTTCATGCACTGTTCCCTTTGGGCAAGCCGTTGCGCGTTGTGTACGGCGAGGTAACACGCGGTAGACGTTGCTCGATTCTCAACCAGTTACCGATACCTGTGAATGATATCGGGCCGCGGGAACGGGGCAGAGTCGGTCCCGATGCTCATGTGCAGCTGCGAAGGGGTTTATTCGGGCCGCGCAGGCATAGTGGGAATATAGCGGTGTAGCAGGGCCAGCACCTTTGCATGATCATGGGCGGCGCACGCAGCCCTGAACTCTTCGATCATCTTTGGAACATCGGCAGTGCCCTCGGCGACCTCGTCATGCGCTTGCCGACCGGCCCAAGAGTTGATCCCCTCGTGGGATGTAGGCGCAAGCGCTTCGGCGGCGTAGGCGAGTTGTTCATGGATCTTCTCGCCCGGCCGCGTACCAGTGAACACGATGTCGATCATTGGGCGTGTATGGACCATGCTCAATCCATGCGGAAGTGTGTTATTTGTAACCGCGGCGCCCGGATTCGTCCCGTGGATCGCTTGGTTCACAAGATTGATCAGCGATGGCTCCGTCGTGTCGTAGAGCGGAGACGGCGGCAGTCGTGCGACGGATACGCGCGGCTCGTACCCGTGCGCCCGTACGAAACGCTCGGCGAGATCGACAATGCGTATCGGCGCGCCCATGTCCAGCACATACACCGCGCCGCTGGGCTGCTCATCGAGCGTGCTGGAGGCGATGACAAGCCCGGCGGCCTCCGGGATGGTCATGAAGTACCGTGTCATGCGTGGATCAGTAATCGTGACCGGACCCCCGTCGCCGATTTGGCTCGACCAAATCGTGAGCACACTACCCACCGAACCAAGCACATTCCCGAACCGAACCATGCTGAACCGTGTCCGCGGTTGACTTGACGTACAGGCGTCCTCTGATTCATGGTTTCCACCGCGCGAGAGATAGGCGATGTACATTTCGGCGAGTCGCTTGGTCGCGCCCATCACGGACGATGGATTCACTGCTTTGTCCGACGAGATCATGACGAATCGTTCAACACCGGCGGCTTGGGATGCGTCGGCGATCGCCGCGGTGCCGAAAAGATTGTTCGTCACTGCGTGCGAAGGATGATCTTCCATCAACGGGACGTGCTTGTGCGCGGCGGCGTGAAAGACGACATGCGGCTGCGTCTGAAGAAGCAACCGCCGAGTCTCATCTTGCTCTACCACGTCGTGCAAAATGGCCCGACGTTCAACACCGGGGAATCGACGCGAGAGTTGCCGATCAATCTCGAACAGGGAGTTCTCGGCACGCTCCATCAGAACGATTTGCCGCGGCTCGAACTCCGCGGCCACATGCGCAAGGTGCGACCCGATGCTCCCCCCCGCGCCGGTGATCAGGATCCGCTTGTCTTTGAGTACCTCGGCCACACGAACACGGTCAAGCGGCCGGGGCGTGCGCCCGATCAACTCGCCCAGGTCGATCGGCCGAGGCGGAGCCGTCCAAGTCGCTCCGTGTGCTGGTTCGAGTGCAGGCGGGGAACAGCGTGGGACTGATGTGGCCCGTGTCATGCGTACTCCAGTGACGATACCGATGTTGTCCAACGATGTAGCATCGACGTGGACGCCGAGGCACCTTGCGATCCGACCACATGTATCGATGATCACGCGAGAGTTGCGCTTCATCGACAACGCGCAGGCAGAATCGCGGTACGAACCCAGACCGTGCGGCTCGCTGGGGACTCACCCGAGGTTCAGGAAGCCTCACCGGAGTGAAACCTGAGTTGCCCGTACAGCGTGCCCGAGGAGTACTTGGCTTCGTGATCGAGGAGCCAGCGTTTGCGCTCGACGCCCCCGGCGTACCCGCAAAGAGTGCCGTCCGATCGAACAACACGATGGCACGGCACGATGATCAGGATGGGGTTTTTAGAGTTGGCGAACCCGACCGCACGGGACGCTCCGGCGTCGCCAATCTGCTGGGCGATTGCGGCGTATGAGTTCGACTGCGCATACGGGATTTCCTGAACTGCCTCCCAGACTTTGTGCTGAAACTCCGTCCCGTGCAGGTCGAGTTTCAAATCAAAGGAGCGGCGGGTGCCGGCAAAGTACTCGCTGAGTTGCGCCCTGGTGCGGACCAGGTGTTCGTTGTCGCTGAGCGTGATCGACCGCCGAGTCGCACGCTGGGCGATGTACATGCCCTTGGCGAGTTGCTCGTTCTCGACGAAATACAAGAGGCGTAATCCCAGACGGCCTGCAACGGCGAACATGCCGCCGGCTGGGGTATCAAACCAGCGTGCATTCAAGTAGTCATACACCCTCCCGCCACGGGGCCGGATCGATCGCGTCTCGGGCTTGACGATCATGTCGCGGTTCGGCGGTGTTGGACGTTGGGAGTTCATTGAGATTCTTCGTCCGAGGAATCGCGTCGTGTCTGCTCGTGCGTACTAGCCAACGGAGAGATCAACGAGTCAACCGTGGCAACCAGGGAGCCACGGGGAGCATGGTACGGCAGCACACTGAAACGGAGCCGCGTCAAGCCCAACGCACACGAGGTGGTGCCACCTGAATATGTTCGTCGGCACGACGCCGGTTGCAGAGTTGAGAAATGCCCTTCCCGGTGCTACGCGAGGTCCGCGCGGAACTTGCCGATTGCCCTTGTGAGTACGCTGGGGCTATGCAGTGCGGGTGTACTGCCACAAGAAACTGGCTGGCGCGTGGACGGGTAGGAAAAGAAAATCACATTTTATTGGAGGTTACTGGCGCAATCCAAACCCCGCCTCCGCGTCCTGTAGACACGTCGTGTTTCAAGTCGGAACGCCATCGATTCAGGGCATACTTCCAGGGGCCAACAGATGCCGACCATCATCGCAGGCTTTGAGACCGAAGTACACGCATTGTTTCACCCGCGCCACGCGACGACACGGGAACTGCACTCGGCGTGCTCACCGACATCCCAAGCCTGGGTGCGGCGGACGGTGCCGCGCCGGCGAAGTCTTTCGATCCCGACCGGGAAATCGTTGGGCGTGTCAATCGTCAAACCGACGGCGAGGCCACTAGAATCCGCCGAGACTCGCGCCGCGGGCAATCCCACCTTGGGCACGAACAAACGGCCGAACATGAGTACGCCCGACGCCAATGTGACCATGCTTCTGCGAGCGGCCTCGTCGGGAAAACGGGGCGACCTTGATGCATTGATGGCCGCGATCTACAGCGACCTGCGCCGGTTGGCCGTTTCTCACATGAACGGCGAACGAGCCGACCACACCCTGCAACCCACCGCGCTGGTGAACGAAGCCTACTTGCGATTGGTTGATCAGCGCAACACCGATTGGAACGATCGGCTGCACTTCTTCGCGGTCGCGTCGCGGATTATCCGGCGCATCCTGATCGACCACGCGCGTGAGCACCTGGCCGAGAAGCGCGGCGGGGGCGGGACCAAGATCTCCATCGCTGATCACGATGTCGCCGCCCCGGTTCCGGATATCGACTTGATCGCGCTGGACGAGGCGCTCGCGGAACTCGCCGCGATCGATGAACAACAGGCCAAAGTCGTCGAACTACGCTTCTTTGGTGGTTGCAGCATCGAAGAAGTTGCCGACCTGCTCAGGATCGGCCGCCGGACGGTCGACCGCGATTGGCAAGCGGCCAAGGCGTGGCTCTTTGTCCGCATCCAAGGATCGGGCGGAGTACCGAACGATGAGTAGCGAACTGGATCGACAAGCCCACGCTCTCTTCGTTCGCTCGATCGATATCGATGCCTCTCGTCGAGGTGCCTTCATCAGCGAGTCGTGTGGTGGAAACGACGCGCTTGAAGCAAAGGTCCGCCGGCTTGTCGGTGCGGTTGATCGATCGACTCACTTTCTAGAGACTCCGGCGTTATCAAGCCGTTTGCCGGAAGGGGGCGCGTTCGGCGGCGCGATCGATCCCACGTTGATACGAGTCCCGGGCTACCGGGTGGTGCGGGTGATCGGTAGCGGCGGGATGGCGACGGTGTATGAAGCGGTGCAAGCGCAGCCGGAACGAACCGTGGCGCTCAAAGTGATGAACCGTGGGCTGACGAGCACGTCGGCCGTGCGCCGGTTCAAGTACGAGACGGAAGTACTCGCACGCTTGCAGCACCCGGGCATCGCCCAGATCTTTGAAGCCGGTACGAGCGATGATGGAACAGGCCGCCCGCTTCCGTTCTTCGCCATGGAACTGGTGCCGGGCGCCCGCACGCTGACCGAGCACGCTCAGTCAAACGGCCTGTCTCTCGTCGAGCGGCTTGGGATGTTCATGCAGGTGTGCGAAGCAGTCGAACATGGGCACCAGGTCGGCGTGATACACCGCGATTTGAAGCCGGCGAACATTCTTGTCGACGCGAGCGGGCGCACGAAGATCATCGACTTCGGGATTGCCCGTCCGATCGACGCGGAGCGGGCCGATATCACACGCCGGGCCGACATCGGGAACATGATCGGCACACTGAACTACATGAGTCCCGAGCAATGCACCGGGCACCAGAGCGTGGATCTTCGCACGGACGTGTATTCGCTGGGAGTGATCCTGTATCAACTCGTATCGGGAGTGTTGCCGCACGATTTGAGCCGAGCGTCGATCCCTGAAGCCGTGCGGATGATCTCGGACGAACTACCGCCACGACTCGGCGCCGTGTGCGCAACGGCACGGGGCGACCTCGAAGCAATCGCCGCGAAGGCAATGGAGAAAACACCCGCACGCCGGTATTCCGGGCCTCCATCGCTAGTCGCCGACATTCGCCGCTATCTCAATCACGAACCGATCGAAGCACGCCCGGCCACGACCCTGTATCAGGTCCGCAAGTTTGCACGCCGACATCGACCGCTGGTCGCTGGGATCAGCGGGGCGTTCCTCATGCTGATCGTTGGGATCACCGCAACCGCACGGATGGCATATGTTGCAAACCAGGCACGCAGCGAGGCCGAGCGTCGTGAAGCCGAACTTGAGCAAGTCGCCGACTTCCAACAATCGCAACTCAGCGGGATCGACATCAAAGAAATGGGCGACCGCATCCGTGCGTCTCTGCTCGACAAGGCCCGCGAGTCACGGCTGCGATTGAATACCAATCCGGACACCATCACGCACGACCTGGCCGATTTGGACCGGCTGCTCGGCAGCGTGAACTTTACCTCCTTCGCCCTGACCACTTTAGATCAGAACGTGCTCCAGCGGTCGCATCAAGCGATCGACACTCAGTTCGCCGACCAGCCGCTATTGCGCGCCCGGCTCCTTCAAACGCTCGCCGGGACGATGAACTCGCTGGGTCTATTCACGCGCGCCGAACCGGTCCTTTCAGGCGCCCTCCGCATCCGCCGTGAAGAACTCGGTGACGATCACCCCGACACGCTCATCTCTCTGCACTCGATGGGCTCGCTGCTCACATCGCTCGGGCGGAATGACGAGGCGTACGTCTGCTTGCGAGATGCGTACGAGCGTCGCTCACGCGTACTGGGTGCGGAACATCGATCCACACTCGCTACCGGCACGAGCCTCGGGGGCGTGCTGCGGAACCTCGGCAAACTCGACGAAGCCGAGCGTATCTGGCGCGTTACATTCGAGACGCAGCGACGGGTACTGGGCGCCGACGCCAAAGAGACCCTGCACTCACTCAATAACATCGGTGTGCTGCACGCTGTGCAGGGCAAGTTCGCCGACGCCGAGGCCTGCTGGCGCGAACTGCTCGAGCGTCGGCGTCGCACGTTGAACGAGGCGCACCCTGACTACCGAAGAACCCTCACCAATCTCAGCGGAGCATTGCAGGAGCAAGGCAAACTCGCAGAGGCCAAACCGCTCGTCGAAGAGTCTCTCGCCGTCGCACGCAGGGAGCACGGCGACGATCACGAAAATACGCTCTTCGCCATGTCCCGGCTGGCTTGGCTCCTGAAAGACCTCAAAGAATGGCCCGCCGCCGAGGCACTTATCAAAGAGTGCATTGATCGCCGCACTCGGGCACTCGGCCCCGAGCACTCAGACACGGTTTTCGCACAGGTCACGCTCGTATCGCTGCTGACGCAAAAGCACCGCGAAACACCGATCAGCGATGCCGACTTGGTCGACGCCGAGCGCACCATCCGAAACGCGATCATTGTCCAGCGACGTGACCTCGGAGATGATCACGCCGACACACTCGATTCGATCAACTACCTCGCCGAGTTGCTCTGCGAGATGGATCGGTGCGCCGAAGCCGAACCGCTGTGCCACGAGGCCGTCGATCGTGCGCGCCGCGCACGACCAGCCGGGCATTGGTCGATCGGCCAGTTCCTAACCCAGTATGGTCGCACACTGCACGCCCTGAAACGCTGGCCAGACGCCCGCGCCGCGCTCGTCGAAGGGCACACGATTTTGGATAGCACACGAGGCCACGCCGACGCGATTACGCTCCGCGCGGTCCAATCGCTCGCCGAACTCTTCGAAGACTGGGATCAGGCATCGCCCGGCGGCGGGCACGATATCGAGGCTCGGCAGTGGCAAGAGCGGCTCGGTTCCAAGCCCCGCACCACCGCCACCAACAAGTAACACCGCTGTGGGTCGTTCATTGAATCACCGTCGCCTCCCGTGCGCGATGGGCATCACCGCGCCCCGCAAGCGATCAGACCGCGCCGAATCCTCACTCAACCGTGGTCAATGTGGCGCGAGATGACGTGAACTTCCGCGTCGTGTACACCGGAAGGCACTGGCCTGGACATCACACCCAGGCATCCGCACTCACAACCTGCCGAGCCTCGAGTTGCCCACCGTGGGCAACTCGCACGCCCGGCGTATCGCACACAAGGGATCGCACCATGAATCGTTACGCTCGTCTGAATCGGAAGAACCCCGCCGCAGGCTGCGCGGCAATGGCCTTGCTCGCGGGCCTCGCCGCGTCTGCCTCGGCAATCGACAAGAACTGGACCTGCAATGTCGGCAGTGCGTGGAGCACGGCCGGCTGCTGGTCCCCGGTCGGTCAGCCGGCGGCGACCGACATCGCACGCATCGGCAACGTCGCGGGCGTGCAGAACAGTACCTCCCGCCTCGACAGCAACCGCGTCGTCGCCGGGCTGCATGTCAACGACGGCATGACCATGGACACCGACGGATTCACTCTCGATGTCAACGGCGATACGTCACTCTCGGGCCTGAACTCCGTCGGTGTCAACGACTTTCCCACTCGCCTCCGTATCGATCAGGCGATCGATGGTGCGGACTTCTTCACGCACGACCTCTCTGTCTCCAACCAAGCCGAAGTCCGACTCAACGGCGGCGGAATCTCAGCGACCGGTGTTTTCAGTATTGGTGGCGGTTCATCCCTCCACGGCAACGGCACCGTCCGACTCTCCGGAAACGGCACCACCTTCATCAACGACGGCACTATTTTCCCACAACCTTCGAGCATCACCTTCTCACAGACCGGCAGCGGACGCTACGACCTCGACGGTACTGGCGGCAATGGTTACATCGACTTCGCCGTCTCAGGCGCCGCTCTCACGTTCCAAGGCGACGGCATCAGCGATGCCTTCGGCGGCTTCGTCTCGATGCTCAGCAGTTGCACGCTCAACATGGACCTCGACGACGCTTGGGCCGCCGACAGCACAAGCCTCTTCAACATCTACGGCGCAGGCATCGGCGGCGACTCTCGTATCATCGGCTCGCCCCTTGCGTTCTCCGGCACATTCAACATCTTTGGTGGAGCGAACCTCGACCTCGAAGCCGACACTACTTTCAACAACTCCGCCCAAATGATTCTCGGCAACCTCGCTTCCGCCACCGTCTCCGGCGACGCAACTGTCAACGGCGGGCTCTTCCAACTCAACGACTCCACCCTCGATTTCGATGGTGCTGTAGAACTGAGCGGCGGCACGTTCGTCACACCGAGCGAAACCGCTGCCGACGGGGTCGTGAACTTCAATGGACCTACCGAATGGGCCGGAACCGTCAATATCAACGGCATTGCACGTCAGTTCGGCGTCGCCACCGTCTCCGCGGCAACTGTCATCAACGCCGACACTTTCGATATGGACGGCACTTCCACCACCGAGTGGAACATCAACCACAACCTCGTTGTCAACGCTCACCGGATCGACTTCAACTCCAGCGATTTCAGCGTCACCATGACCGTCGGCGGCGGTCTCTTCGGACGCATCACCGTCAACCTCGAACAGCCCGGCGAAGCCTGGACCGTCTCCGGTACCTTGAACCTCGAAGGCAATAGTCTTCTCTTCAACACTCGCATCGGCAACGGATCGCCGCTCGTACTCAGCGGCGACGTCAACGTAAACGGCAAAAACGACATCGCAACACCCACCACCATACCCAGTACCGCCGTCATCGACATTGCCGATGCCACCGACGCCCTCCGCTTCATGTCTTACTCACTCATCGGCGCGAACGTTACGTTCACCGGCACGGGCATACTCCAAAACGCCTCCAACGGCGACATGACCCTCAACTCCGGTCTCAACACCAACGGTGTAGGGCTGAACAACACCGGTACCCTGCGCATCGGCGCGAGTGCCGGCATCGCCTCCGTCGATCGCTTCCAGACCTCCGGCAACTGGGCCGTCCAAATCGGTGGACCCAGCGCTGGCACGCAGCACGACCGCCTCGTGTCTAATGGTCCGGCTTCCCTGGGTGGTGTACTCACTGTCGACCTCATCGGCGGCTACCAGCCCGTCGTCGGCGACGAGTTCACAATCCTCAACGCTGTCGGCGGCGTCTCCGGAGCCTTCGGGCCCGGCGTCACTTCCACCGCGGGCTCCACCACGTACCACTGGGATGTCATCGTCTCCGCCGCCGATGTCACTCTCCGGCTCGCGTCCATCGACGCCCCCTGCCGGGCCGACTTCAACGCCGACGGCTTGGTGAACTCCCAAGACTTCTTCGACTTCCTCACGCCCTTCTTCGCCGCCGCCCCAGCCGCCGACTTCAACGCCGACGGTGCCGTGAACTCTCAGGACTTCTTCGATTTCCTCACTGCTTTCTTCTCGGGATGCTGATGCTCGACCCGGCACTCAGCGATTCGTGACTGGCACGCACGAACACAGCACGCCGCATCAGAGATGATGCGGCGTGCGTTTTCGCATATCTTCTCCGTATGCAGTGGGCGCGTCTACCGTCCTGCCGATCCCGGAGGTCGAACCGCGTTCACTCCCTCAAATGTCATCTTCACCGGCTCGATCAGTCCGTTCTCAGCGAAAGCAAGACGGTCGATGCACACAACCCTGTGGTTGCCGTCTGTTTCACCCAGCGGGCGACGATGGTACACGATGTAATATTCATCGGTGCCGGGAATATTGAGTATACTGTGATGCCCGGCTCCCGTTGCTATTTCTTGATCTTGCTGCAGTATTTTTCCGACCCGCTTGAACGGGCCGAGCGGCGAATCGGCAATAGCGTATGCCACCGAATAGTCGGGACCAGTCCAGCCACCTTCCGACCACATAAAGTAATATTTGCCGTTCCGAATGAACACAAACGGCCCTTCAACATACCCATCGGGGGTGATCTCTCGAAACATGGTACCATCATCGAACGGCTCGAATCCTCGAAAGTCCGGGTTGAGACGCGCAACATTGCAGTGCCGCCAACCGCCGTAGTACATGTAATGCCGCCCGTCGGTATCTCGAAACACAAACTGATCAATCGGCTGAGCACCGTTATGAAACGCATCAATAAGCGGCGTGCCGATGTGATCCCTAAACGGACCGCTCGGCGAATCGGCAACGGCGACACCAATGCCTCCGAGCACACCGTCGGTGTCGCTGTTCTTCTGAATATCATTCGCACTGAAAAAAAGATAATACTTGCTATCGTGCTCGATCGCGGCCGGTGCCCACATCGCACGCTTCGCCCATGCGACGGCACTCCTTTCAAGCACCTTTGGGTGCTTATTCCAATGCACAAGATCTGGTGAACTAAACGCATCGAAGAACACTTGCTTGTCATACGACGCTGAATATGTTGGATAAATCCAGAATCTATCGCCAAAGACGGCCACTTCGGGATCGGCGTACCAGCCGGGCAGGACCGGGTTCCCGGATCGTTGCGTCGGCCGCGTTGTTGTAAACTGATACATCCCCGAACCCACCTCGATCTGAACGCTATCAGCACGACGATGTTGAACGACGATATCCTTGACCAAATCTACGTAGATGCCAGATTCGAGCACGCTGCCGCCATCGTGACTCGGAATAATAACCGTGGCGCGTGTGTTCGGTGGTATTGTAACATTCAGAGTGAGCGCATCACCCACGAGTGACCACTTAGATACGATCTCTCCACGCACGGAGTAATACGTTGCCTCCGCGTGCGTCAGGTGGCTTTCCAATCTGGGCCGAATCGCGAATCGCCTTAGCCCCGGTGCACTCGGATCGGGCGTGATGCCGGCGACATCGGTAAACAACCACTCGCCGCACGAACCGAGAGAGTAATGATTGAACGAGTTCATCGAAATATCGGGATGCGGCCCGGTCTCCGGCGTCCAGCCATCCCACCGCTCCCAGATCGTTGTAGCACCGTGCTCGACCGAAAACAGCCAGGACGGGAACGCGTCTTGGAACAGCAAACGATAAGCAACATCAGCACGACCGTGTTCGCTCAGAACCGGCAGGAGATTGCCCACGCCGACAAACCCCGTCGAGAGCCGCCATCCGTTTGCTTCGATGCGCCGGATAAGATGTCGCAGTGCCATCTCTTTATGATCCGTATCAAGCAGGCCGAACCGGATCGCTATAGCGTAGCCGCACTGCGTGTCGCCTTTTATCCGACCGTCGGCATCAATATAACTAGTATTAAATACCGAACGAATCTGGTCAAAGAGCACGGCGTATCGCGTTGCGTCTTCTCGTCTTCCTAGAACTTGTAGTGCTTGCGAGACAATGTCGGCCGATCTCGCAAAGTATGCGGTACCGATCAGGTCTTTGGGCGTGTGTTCGCCGATCGCGAGCCAATCACCGTAATCGTTGCCTCGGTCACGATCACGGATGAAGCCGGTGCTGTGTACACGGCACCAATCGACCCATCGCATCATGGATTCAATATTGTCTTCAAGAATACGAATATCGCCGTACATCTGATACATCGTCCACGGCACGATCGTGCCGGCGTCCGCCCACGCCGGCGTGCCATACGCTAAGCCACGCGTCACTGGCGCAACGTCAGAATGGGCTCCGTCTTCACGCTGCGAATCCCGCACATCGATCATCCATTTGGTCATAAATGTAGCGATGTCGGCAATGAACGCCGCGGTCGGTACGAAGACCTGCGTGTCCGCCATCCAACCCATGCGCTCATCCCGCTGCGGGCAGTCGGTCGGGATGCTCAGGTAGTTCCCACGCTGCCCCCAGACAATATTTGAGAACAACTGATTAAGCCGCGTGTCCGAGCAGGAAAACTGACCGGTGATCGGTGTGTCCGACCCAAGCACGATCCCGGTCACGGCTTCGACGCGAGGCTCATCGCGTAACCCGCTCAACTCAACATAACGAAAGCCGTGAAATGTAAATCGAGGTTCCCATATCTCTTCGGCGCCGCCCGCACACGTATACCGATCGATACACGCCGCACCGCGTAGGTTTGCGGTATATAACGTGCCATCGGGATTGAGCATCTCGCCGTACCGAATCGTGACCACTGTCCCACGCGCAGCACGCACGCGAACACGCGCCACCCCCACAATATTCTGGCCCAGGTCAAAGACCCACTGCCCCTTGCTCGGTTGCGTCACGCTTGTTGCTGGCCGTTCAAACAACACCCGCACGGGCGGATCGATCGTGCCGACGAGCGTTCGCTTTTCCTCCCGCACCACGACGGGCGACCATTCCGCGTCATCGAACGCAACACCGCACCAATCTTGTATCGCGTGCCTGGCGTCGTAAGTTTCTCCGTCCATCAGATCCGCCGCGACGATCGGTCCATCACGACGACGCCACGAACCATCTGATACGATCCGCTCGGTCGTGCCATCGGTGTACACAAGTTCGAGTTGCGCGAGCAGTGCAGGTGTATCGCCATAGAACTTTGTAATGTGAAACAAACCGGCGCGACCGCTGAACCATCCGGGTGCAACCACGCCACCGATCGCATTGGCTCCTTGCACAACCTGTTCGCTCACATCGAACGTCTGGTACGGCACACGCTTACGATAATCAGTCCAGCCCGGCGCGAGGCGATGATCACCTACCTGAACACCATTCAAATACAACTCATAGACCCCGAGCGCCGTGACGTACACACGCGCCCGTGCAACCGGTTTACTCACCACGAACGATCGGCGAATCAGCGGGATCCGCGTGTTTCCGAACTCAACGGTCTGGTTCTCGGCAATATCGGCTTCTCGTCGCTCACCATCCAGCCGGTACACGACCGACAGTCGCTTCACGACGTTCCGCGCTGGATCGCCTCCAAGCGCATCATTCGCGGCGACCACCGGCTTGCCCGCGCCGACATGCCCTGCAACTACTTCCGTCACATCCTTTCGGACTGTGCCATCGACGGTGTAGTACAGTGCTTGTTCAATCTGCACTGGACGGCGGCTCGGCCCGGCTTCAATCCACTCTGCCGACCAATCGTCCCCGGTGAGCAATCCCATCTCCCACTCACTTATCTCGCTCCACGAACCCGCGTTCCCATCGCGGTCCCACGACATCACTTTCCAATAACACCGTTGCCGCGATTCGAGCCGCTTTCCGGCGTACTCCACAAGTATCGACTCCCCCGACATCACCTTACCGCTGTCCCACAAATCACCTGCACCTTCGGCGATCCCTTGGGCAGTTGACGCGACCAGGACGCGGTACGCGCTCTGAGATTCGGCTCGCCGATCCGTTTGAAACTGCCAACTTAGCCGGGGCCGGTCCGTCCCCAGCCCGATCGGTGCTCGCACATATTCGCAGTGCAGTTCAACCGGACGGAGGTGGCCAAGGTCCGCTGCACTCTCGCCCCGCGCGTGCAGCATCAGAACCGTCGCGAGAAACAGCCCGATCCAATTCGAAGTTCGCACTCGCCTCACTCCTTTGCACACGTCCGCCGTCTGCACTATTACGCTGCGCCGTGTGTCCCTTCACCATCGAACGAACCCGGCTCGACGACACGATACGAGAGTTCCGTCACTCATACATTACACATCGCCGCTGATCCAAGATTCTTGATCGCACATAGAACGATACCGATCCGCCCCGTGTACCTATCAATCTTTCCGACGACTTCCTCGACAGCACGGCTATTCCGTTGCCTTCTTGTCGGAGAGTGACGACGAACGGGATACCCGGCGGTTGGTGGAGTTGATCCGGCGCATGGGCGGGGACGTGAGCGGGCGGGAACTGGTGCAACGGTCCCGCATGTTCAAGACGGTTGCCGACGCGGAAGCGGCTCTGTCGGGGCTGGTAGAAGCCGGCCCGGGATCGTGGGTGACGCCCGAGCAACGCGGGCGGGGTGGACCGAAGGCCCGGCGTTTCGTGTTGGCCCCTGTCTACGGCGTCCACGTCTACGGAAATGCCATTGGCGACACCGTAAACGCGAATCCTGTAGACGTAGACGGTGTAGGCACGCCCACGGACTCCGGTGCCGGGATGGATTCCGAGGCGGACGGGGAGGTGATCCTGTGACCCTCCCCGCGCTGCTAATGAACTTGGGATGGGCCGGGGTGACACTTCGCGCGGTAGGCGATGGGATCGGGTTCGTCCCCCGATCTGCCCTGACCCCGCAGCGGGCGGAACAACTGCGAATGCACCGGGCGGCGGTGATGGGGCTGCTGGTGGACGGATACGCCCCTGCCGGCGACGTGGACGCGGGGTACATCTTGGGCGAACGTCTCGGCATCGCGGACGGATTGGGGATGCCCACGCACCCCGGATCGCCCGCGTGGCTGGTGGCGGCATCCGAAGCGATGATGCACGAAGAACACTTGACACGCGGTAAGCATGATGTAGACTGTACCCATGCCGATACTGCTGAACGCAATCCGCGAAGGGATTGAACGGGCCGAAGCGAGCGGCACGACGCGCTACAAAATTGCGAAAGACACGGGCATTTCCCAAGCCGCACTCTCCCGGTTCGTGAACGGTGAGCGTGGCTTGGGTGTTGAACTGGTTGAACGATTGGCGGACTACCTGGGGCTGGAAATCGTGATCCGCGAGAAGCGGACGCGGAAGGGAAAATGAGCATGGCACGCAAGGGACGAAGCAAGGGCACCGGCACGATCTTCCGCCGCAACGGGCGCGGGCCGTGGATCGCGGCGTGGTTCAATCACAAGGGGAAGCGAGTAGAGCGTTCTACCCGCACGACCGACCGAGCAACGGCGGAGCGAATCTTGACGAAGCACGTTGCGGGTACGGCCCTTCGGCGTGAGGGAGTGATCGATCCCACGCTGGATCGGTACGCCGAACAGGGGCGACGAACGCTCGCGGATCATGTGTCGGCGTACATCGCCCACTGCCAACACGCCGGCCACGATGCCCACCATGTGGCGCAGAAACGGACGCACCTTGAAGCGATGATCGCCGGCGCGGGCGTGACGCTGCTGAACGAACTCAACGCCGACGCGCTGGAGCGGCACTTGTCCGCGATCAAGACTCGCGGACTTTCAGCCCGTTCGGTCAACTTCGCTCGGCAAATCGCAGTCGCGTTCTATGGCTGGCTCGTCAATACGGGGAAGGCGGACACCAACCCGCTCCGCGTCGTGCCGAAACAAGACGAATCCCGCGATCGGCGACGTGTTCGTCGCCCGCTCACCGATGACGAACTCGCCCGGCTGCTGGCGGTGGCACGAGAACGTGGGCGCGAGGCGTGGTATCTCGCGGCGGCTCTCGCGGGGCTTCGCAAGGGCGATATGCGCCGGCTCACATGGTCTGATGTGGACTTCACGAAGGGCACCATCACGATCCGTCACGGCAAGGCGAAGCGGGTGGACGTACTCCCGATGCATCCGCAACTGGCGGACGCCCTGCGGCGGCGGCTGGATGCCTTCCCTGCGCTTCCCACGGCGCGGGTGTGGTCGGACACGGTTGGTGATGTAACCCGCCTCAAAGACTTTCTGCGGGCCGGGATCGCTCGCCGGGTTGCGGTGTTGGACAAGGACGGAAACCCGATCATGGTCGGCGAAGGCGAGAACGCTGAGCCGAAAACACGAATTTCCGTGGAAGATGAACAAGGCCGGGTGATCGACCTTCACGCCCTGCGAACGACACTGGGCACGCAACTCGCCCGCGCCGGAGTGACGCCTCAAGTGGCGCAACGGATCATGCGGCACAGCGATTACAAGACGACGCTCAAACACTACACGGTGTTGGGGCTGGTCGATACCGCGAAGGCGGTGGAACGCCTCCCCTCGATCGGCACAGATCATCAGGCGTTGCGGGCGACAGGAACGACCGATTCGGCCCCGACTGACCCCCAGCAACACCCCCCGCAATACCCCCGGCATTTGCCCCGGCAAATGGGGCGCGGAAGCGTGCAAGGTAGCGCGGCGTGCCACGACGAAAGCGCCGGATCGTTCTCACTCGCCAGCGAAGGAAACCCCGCAAAAAACGCAGGGTCTTGCCAACAAGTGCGGGATGGTGCTACAGTTGGCGGTGAAAGCCGCGGGCGTAGTTCAGCGGTAGAACGTCAGCTTCCCAAGCTGAATGTCGGGAGTTCGATCCTCCTCGCCCGCTTTGTCTGCCGCCGATGTCACACGACGACACCGGCGGCTTTTCGTTGACAAACCCCGCAGAATCCGCGAGTTCTGGCGCGGCGGGCGGTGACGGCCGGATTGGGACCGACAGCCGGACGATGACAGGGAATGACCTGGGTGGACGCTCGCTTGTGCAAGCGCGTGTGCAAGCGCAGGTGCAAGCGGTTGTGCAAGGTGTGGCGGGGAGGAGGCTGCCGATCGGCAGGGCAGATCGCCCAAGCGGCGGTGGCCTCCCGCTTGAAGATTTTCCGCTGGGCCCCATTCTTCACGCGGCAGGTTTGCCAAGGTCCGGGTCAATCCAGATGAGGCTGATTGCAGGCACACCCGGCTTGTAGAGGGGGTTCGTCGCGGAGAGGTGGTCAAAGTCGCGATCAGTAGTGAGCAGTGTTGCTCCGGTCACCTTCGCGGTCGCAGCGATCCACACGTCGTTCTTTCCCATCGGACGGCCGATCTCGCGGCTTGCGTGATCGATCTCTCCGTACGCCGCAAGGATCTCGGGTGCGTTGATGTCCTCGACGACAAGGTTGTCCAAGAGCTTGGTGATCTCAGCGATCTTCTTGGGCCCCCAGCCGAACTGCCGGGCGAGAGAGTAAATCTCACCAACGCTGACGACGCTGACGAGCGGCTTGAACCGAGCCTGTCGCGGCTGGAACGTCGCGTCAATGTGCTGGCCGAGTACACCGGCGCGAATCAACGCGACAAGCACGTTGGTGTCGAGCAGATGCAAGGGCTGATCGGCCATACGAGTGGAGACCCCTCAATTCAGTCAAGTTCCTTCAAGGCCGCCATGAGCTGCTCTTCGGTTTCATCGCCAGGCCACTTGCCATAGACAGCAGCCAAGCCAGTGTTAGCGGCTTGAACTTGGTGTGCTGCGCGAAGGTCGATCCGTGAAGGCGCGGGCTTTGGAAGCTTCGAGAAGAACGCATCCTCCGCGTTCGCCTCTTCCATGCCGCCCGCTTCAATACGCAGCAACGAACCGGATGGACGGAACACCGCAAGGGCATCTACCACAACGAGCTTCTGGAACAGATCCTTGATCGCTCCGATGTCTTCTTCCCATACGCCTCGAACACGCGTGCCATCATGAAGCAGCAGATCGAAGGCCCGATCGCTGTCACGCAGCATGTCCAGCTTGCCCGAAACGCGAACTCGACGCGACTTCGGCGACTGGCGATAGAGCGACTCAGCAGCCTCGACGGTCGCCGCATCAATCGTTGCGCTCGGGAGGGTGGCTGTTCCCTGACCATTGAACGAGCCGATGCCTACAGCCGCGACGCCTTGGCGCTTGAAGACCGTGTCAAAGGACTCCAGCCGCTTTAGCAGATCAGTGTCGTACAATTCGCTCGCAGCGTTGCGCGCCGCAATTTCGCCCACGGTTTGACTGAGCACGTCGATCGCGGTTTCGGCCTCCTGTGGGAACGTGTCGAAAAGGCCGCGGTTCTTGTAAACCTCCGCGGCAGCGTCTCCCAAGCGAGGTGCCTTGAACACCACGATCTTCGCGTTGTCGCCTGCGTCCTGAATGTCGACGGGGTTGAGGTCGGCCACATCCCTCAACCAGTCGGGTCGCCTCCCCTTGATCCGGCTTGCATGCCTGAACCGCATGCAGGTTGCTTCGCGAGCAGCCGTCCCGATCGAAGCCATGACTGACCCCACGCCCGTAAACGAGGGGCGTCCACCCCGCGATGCGGGGCCGGAAATCCTCAGCATGTGCGTCGTCATCTGCATGGTTGACCCGCCTTTCAGACTGCAAATATCGGCGGACGGGCGAGTGATCCGCCAGCCGACGTCACTGGGATTGTACGGTCGCTCAGGTACCTCCTGGGGACGTGCCTCTCTCGACCACAGTCGAGAAGACCGGTATATGCACCTGTCGCGATGACTAACGGGCCGCCACCGCCACCACTGGCCCGCCAACCGCCCCCAGCGGCAGATCTGGCAGGCTTGCCACCGCCCCGGCCACGTCGAGCAGTTTCGGATCCGTGTAGACGTTGGCCGTGAGGCTCGGGTCGCTGTGGCGCATGGCGGCCTGGGCCGTCCGCAGGGGGACGCCCGCCTTCGACAGGTGCGTCCCGAAGGTGTGCCGCAAGGCGTGAACGTCGATGGTGCGGCCGCGCTCGTCGGTCTTGATGACGACCTCCTTGCCGCCGCGTTTCTCGACGCGGGCCAGCCCGGCGAAGACCAGGTCGCGGTCGAAGATGCGGATGAGCCCGTCCGGCACGTCGAACATCGGCTGGTCGTTGCCGAGCGCCGCTGGGATGGGCTCCTCCGCTTCGCGTGCCGCCTGCTGCGCTCGCGTCAGCCGGTCGGCCA
>JBGSIF010000265.1:0-2555 GCA_041742635.1 Phycisphaerales bacterium | reverse complement strand
GTCGGTCGTGGGGCGCGACCGGCGCGGCACGCCCGCCGGCGAAGCGATGCGGCGCTGTATCGGGTGGTTCGGGGTGGTGTACTGGATCGCATCGAATGCGTGGTGGAACTGGCCGGGGGCGTTCGATCTGGAGCGGAGTCTGCCTATCCAGGTGTGCGACATCGCGGGGCTGATCGGGCCGGTCGCGCTGCTGACGCCGAACCGTTCGCTGCGGGCGATTACCTATTTCTGGGGGATCGCGCTGAGTTCGCAGGGGTTCTTTCAACCGGTGCTCAAGGTCGGTGGGGCGTACACGGAGTTCTGGCTGTTCTGGGCGAACCACACGATCGTCGTCGGCATCGCGGTGTACGACATTGTGGCGCGGGGGTTCCGCCCGACCTGGCGGGACTATTTCGTGGCGGTGGGGTGGTTACTGGTCTATTTCGTGGTGATACTGCCTGTGGACATCGTTTGGGGGCTGAACTACGGGTATGTCGGGGACACGTCGCCGGAGAACCCGACGGTGATTGACAAACTGGGGGGTTGGCCGCTGCGGTTGGTGCCGCTGGGGGTGATCGCGCTGGGTGTGATGGCGCTGATTGAGGTGCCGTGGGCGATCCTACGTCGAAAAGCATTGAAATGAGCAGATATGCTGCCTAATTAGCGTGTACGCACGGCTTTTTTGACGATCGTGTTCGTTCTAGCCAGCGACAAAGCGTCTCAATTCAGCCGATAAAGCGATCCGATGCTCGTCGTCGTGACCACGACGACGAGCATCATGGGCAAGATGATGACATTTCGGGGCACAACGATGACGGACGTGGCTGTGATCAAGATAATTCGGGGCACAACGCCGACCGAAGCAGGTGCTTCGACGATCGACGCGGCAGGATCGAAGCCAGACGCGGCCACGTCAAAGCCCGACGCGGCCACGTCAAAGAGCGACGCGGCCACTTCAAAGACTGAAGCGGCTGTATCAACGAACGAAACGGCCACGCCGCGAACCGCTCCCTCCCCCGTCACGTCTGTACAGACCGGCAAAGCGTGCGCGGTCGGTCCATACAACGGGCAAACGGCCAAAGAGATTTGCCCGCGCGTGCCGACAATGATGTGTCTACTCATTTTCACGGAGATCCTCTTGATGTCATCCGCACCCATCGCACCCAACCGTTCCGGACCCGCCCGATCATCGCGCGGCATCACCACGAGGGCGCTCGCGGCTGCGTGCCTGACGGCCGGTGTGGTGATGGTCGTGGGGATGGGGGGGTGCTATTCGGAGGGGGGGCCGGGGTACTCCGCCGGGCAGCACGCGTATGTGAGCACGTCCTGGCAGCCCAAGACCGTCACGCTCCGCGACACACGCACGGGCGAGGCGTTCTGGTCGATCGATGTGCCGGTAGGCAAGAAACTCGTGGTGCAGTTCAAGGAGAACGCGGCGGAGAACGGGCAGACCTTCGGGGACGCGACGCCGGACCTGATGCTGTGGGACTTGATGGCACCCGACGAGGACTTCGGCCCGCTGGGGAACAAGATCCCGGTGCCGCCGAAACAGGCGCGGCGGCTGGACCTGACGCTCCGCGCGACGCCGGAGTTGCCCGAGACGATGGGAGGCGGAGTCGGGGGGAGCAAGACGAGCGCGGACGCGATGGGGAAATGAGCGGACTAATCTGCGATTGAGCCGCAAGGGGCTGTCATAAGCACAAGCGTGTTCGATCAAGCGAGGTACGAGGACACCATGCCACCTGACCCGGGGACGATCGCTGACCAACTGCGGACGCGGCGCGACGTGGTGTACCAAGCCGGCACGATCGCCGGGATGGATTCCCGCGTCTTCGATATCTGGCCGACCGGGCTCACGGCCGCGGCGGGCGAGTTCTTGCAGGAACTGGTCATCGCGGCACGCCCGACTCGCACCATCGAAACGGGGCTTGCGTTCGGCCTGTCGGCGTCGTTCATCCTCGAAGGAGCCTTGCGGTTCCATGGAGCATCAGGCGTCCTTCCTGATTCTGCGATCCATATAGCGGTTGATCCATACCAACGGCGAGACTGGGGGAACAGCGGCCTGCGGCTGCTGGATGAGTCGGGAGCGGGGTCGCTCGTGCGGTTCATCGAGAATGACTCGACGCTCGCCCTGCCGGCGCTGCTCAGCGACGGAGTACGCTTCGACTTCGCGTTTATCGACGGCGGGCACAACTTTGAGTTCGCGTTTCTGGATCTCTTTCATGTGCAACGCCTGATGGCACCTTCATGTGCAACGCCTGATGGCACCGGGTGGTTTGATTGTCGTAGACGATATTTGGATGCCGTCCGTTCGCGCCGCGGTGGCGTACTTTGTGAGCAACCTCGGCTTCACATGCGAAGTGCCACCCGCGTCGTCCGCGGGCAAACGGTTCGCGCTGGTCAGGGCACCGGCAACGCCAGTCGAGCGAGGATGGGATCACTTCGTGCCGTTTGTTGAATCGATCACGCAGGTTGCACAGCCCGCCTGAGACAGGCAAGAGCCGATCGGTGGATTGTGCCGGCCCGTTGAAGCCGCGGCGGACGTGGCGGCGGCCCGGCCCGACGCTGATCCCGAC
>JBGSIF010000264.1:0-12207 GCA_041742635.1 Phycisphaerales bacterium | reverse complement strand
CGCGAGCGGGGCGGCGCGGCGTCGAAACTGATGGGCACCAGCGCGCACGCTGATGACGACCCCGGCGCGGGGTTCGCCTAGGGGCACCGCCTTCGCGCCGGCCGTCGCGGGGAAGATCCGAACCGAGTCGGGATCGATGGCGGCTAACTCCCCCGGTTCGCGCACGCCGTCGATCCCGGCCCACACCACCAGGGGTGAATCACTGAGGTTTGCAACCGCGAGATGGGGGATCGGTTTGTCAGCGGCCGAACCGCCGGCGTCGTCGGCGACCCACGCGAGTGCCGCGGGGCGCGCTTCGAGCCAAGTCCGGGCCATGTTTGCTAACTCACCCTTCGGGGTCGAGGGCGAGCGCAAGCCCGCGAGTAGTGCGGCTTCGTGGACGCTGTCGGCGTCGTGTACGGGGACACTGATCCCGCCCCCGAAATCGACGATCCGTGACAGTGATCGAGCCAACGCTGCGGCGAGCGGTTCGTCTTCCTCGGCAAGCCGGTCGAGTGCCGAATACCAGTGGTGTTCGACCTGGGTCGCTAGGGTTTCCAGCACCGGGTCCAGAAACATATCGCGCGGCGGAGCGGCGGAACCCAGCGCCGTGCCTGTAGCAAGGCGGACACGCCACCGCTGTGCCGGTGAAGCGGCCAAAGCGGCCATCGCGCCGACGGCCCAAGGGGATTCTCGGCGAGATTCGTCTACCACCGCCGCACGCACCCACGCTGGAAGCGACTCTGCCGACGATGACTCGCCCGCGCGGGCAGCACTGGTTAGTGCCGGCATCGTGACGGCGTTCAGTGTGCGATCGCCCACTCGGAGCACCTTTGTTCGGCCGGGCGACTCGGAACCGGTCGTGGGTGGCAGGACGATGACCCATGTGCCGCTGCGCTGGGCTGCATCAGGAACCGACCAATCGATCGCGCTTGCAGGAGTCGCTACCCACCGGGTTGTGCGACCGCCGATCGATTGCCCCATCCACGCCGATGCGAGCGCGGCGATTGATGTGGCCCGAAGCACGGGGGATATCGTGCTTCCGCTGGGTACTTCTGGATCCGCCGGTTCGACACTCAGTCGGTAGAGCGAGGCTGCGATCGGTACGTCGTCGAGTTCGACGATGTATGGGCGTGCCCGCTCGGGGCGGCGTGCATCTGCATCGTCCCGGTTTGGGAGCGCAACGTCGAGCGGGTCGGGAGGGGGCACGGGGATGACGGCGGCGTAGCCGGGGAACAAGTACACCGTGTCCTGGGTGCTTAGCGAAGTCGTGTCCAGTGCGGCGGGATGGGAGTTGGCTCGATCGATAGACGAGGAGTCGGGGGCGCAACCGGAGCCGAGCAGCAAGAGCAGCAGCGAACTCCCCCAGATCGTCCTTCGCTGTCGCCGCCACATGTTGCTCTGGATAGACTGCCGCATGAAGGAGTCTATGGCACGGCGTAGATGATGGCGGAGCCCGCGAACGTCATAGGAGGTTGCAATGGGGATAGCCAACATGGGCCTGCCCTGGTTGCTACGCTGATTGCACCGATCGATCTCAAACGGAGCAGGCCATGCGCGATCCTCGACTTGACAAACTGGCGGACGTGCTCGTGAAGTATTCCACCCGCGTGAAGCCCGGGGACTTGGTGTGTATCGTATCAGAACCCGGGGCGATGCCGCTGATCCGGGCGACATACGAAGCGGTGATCCGCGCGGGTGGGCACCCGTATTGGTGGCCGCGTGCGGAGGCGCTGGACGAGGTGAAGTTCGATTGCGCCAGCGAAGAACAACTGAAGTTCGTGAACCCGATCCAGTTGCACCAGGTGGAGCAGATCGATGTTCACATCGGGTTCTGGGCGGAACAGAACACCAAGTCGCTGAGCCGGATCGAACCCAAACGGGTGGCTATGGCGCAGGCCGCCCGTAAGCCGATCTCGATGCGGTTCCTCGAGCGAGCGGCGATGGCACAGGAAGGCAAGCCCGGCGGGCTGCGCTGGTGCGGGACGCAGTACCCAACGCTCGCCAGCGCGCAGGACGCGGAGATGTCCCTGTCGCAGTACGAAGACTTCGTCTTTCGTGCCGGGCTGCTGCACCTGCCGGACCCCGCCGCGGCATGGACGCAGATCCACGAGCGCCAGCAGCGTGTCTGCGAGTACCTTCAGAAGAAATCCGAACTGCACTTCGCGGTGCCGCCACACAACGGGCACGACGGGACCGACCTGCGAGTGAACGTGAACCCCGCCAAGGCTCGCTGGGTGAACTGCGCCGGGCACGAGAACTTCCCCGACGGCGAAGTCTTCACCGGCCCGCAGGATGTCAACGGGCACGTCAACTACACCTTCCCCGCGGTGTACCAGGGGCGCGAAGTACACGGGGTGCGACTGAAGTTCAAGGACGGACGGGTGGTCGAGGCGTCGGCGACCAAAAACGAAGACTTCCTTATCAAAATGCTCGATCAGGACGCCGGGGCACGCAACCTCGGCGAGATCGCCATCGGCACGAACTACTCGATCACCGATTTCTCGCGCAACACACTGTTCGACGAGAAGATCGGGGGAACGTTCCACGCCGCCGTCGGCGCGGGGTACCCCGAGTCCGGCAGCAACAACGAATCGGGACTTCACTGGGACATGGTGTGCGACCTGCGGAAGCACGATCGGGGGGGCGGGCTGCCCGGTGGCACGATCACCGCGGATGGCGAAGTGTTCCATAAGGATGGCAAGTTCGCTCGGGCCGAGTGGCCCGGCAACTAACCCCTCTTCCCAACTCTTGATGCCACGATGCCTCCTCTCTCGGTGCCTTCCTCAATCCCTAACTACTTTGTAAGAAAGGAAGGCATCAAGGCACGAGGCATCGAGGGATCAAGTGATTGTGATGAAAACACACCGACAGTGGCGCGATCGGCACGTAGGATTGCGCGATGTTCAAGATCGACCTGCACACGCACATACTTCCGGAACGCTGGCCCGACTGGACTCAGCGAACGGGCTATCCGGGGTGGATCGCGCTGGAACATCACAAGCCGTGCTGCGCGCGGATGCTCAAGACCGAGCCGGACGGGCGGGTGACGTTTTTTCGTGAGGTCGAATCGAACTGCTGGGATCCCGCCGTTCGGCTGCAAGAGTGCGACGAGCGGATGGGGCCGCAGAGCGTGCAGGTACTCAGCACCGTGCCGGTCATGTTTTCCTACTGGGCCAAGCCGCAGGACGCGATGGACCTCTCGCGGCTGCTGAATGACCACATCGCGGGTGTGTGTGCGAGCGGGCCGGTGCTCGACGTGAAACTCGAAGAATCAGGCGGTGCGCTCGCTCCACATCGATGCGTTGGCGTATTCAGGATCCCCCGGTTCATCGGGCTAGGCACGATCCCGCTGCAATCCCCCGATCTTGCAATCAAAGAACTCGAGCGGTGCGTCTTGCCCGCCTCGCGCGGCGGGCTTGGCTTCCCCGGCGTCCAGATCGGCACGAATGTGAACGGTGCCAACCTCGACGATCCATCGCTCTTTCCGGTTCTACACGCCGCGGAGCAACTCGGTGCGTGTGTGTTTGTGCATCCGTGGGAGATGCTGGGGCGAGAGCGGATGCCGAGGTATTGGCTTCCTTGGCTCGTCGGGATGCCCGCCGAAACGGGCCTCGCGATCTGTTCGGTCATCTTCGGCGGAGTACTGGAACGACTCCCGCGGCTGCGTTTGTGCTTCGCCCATGGTGGGGGTTCGTTCCCCCACACGCTCGGGCGCATCCAGCACGGGTTTGAAGCCAGGCCGGACCTGTGTGCCGTTCACAATCCCGTTCCGCCTACGGCATACCTCGGCCGCTTCTATGTTGATTCGCTCGTCCATGACCCACGCGCTCTGCGGTATCTGATCGATCTGATGTCCGCGAGCCGGGTGGCTCTGGGGAGCGACTATCCATTCCCGCTCGGCGAGTACCGGCCCGGTGAGATGATCCTTTCCATGCCCGGGATCGATGAAAGCACGAAGCGACGGCTGCTCGCGGGGACGGCGATGGAGTTTTTAGGCTTGGAGCGATGAAGTGCAGTTCGGGAGTTGACGCTCGCTTGGAACACCGAACGACGGGTTCGGCGTGGCGCCTCGCCGCCGATCACGCCTCTTCTTTCACCAGTTCAAACCACCCCTTGCCGTTCTCTTTGACTCGGAACAGCGGGTGCCCGGCTTCGTGATCCAGGCAGAGCACCCAGTCGTTCCGCGCGGCTTCTTCCAAGAACCATCGGCGTGTGATCATTGATGTGTACGGCTCGACATCGTACCCGAGGTTGTACGCCGCGCCGACGTGCCACGCCGTCGGCATCACGTCCGGCGTGTACACGATGATCCGACCGCGCTCGTCCGTGAACTTGATCGCCTGCTGCCCCCACGTATGCCCGGGCGCGAGGAAGACGCTGATGCCCGGCACGATCTCGGTCTCTCGCAGCGCCACCGGCGCGCTGGGCGACTCGTCGCGCCCGGGGGTATAGCCGATGGGGAACGGGCGGGGCGAATCCACCCGCACCACGAAGTCCCGCATCGGGTCGATGTGGTCCCGAAAATACGTCCGCGTCATCACGCTGCGGTCGAGCACGGCATCGTCCCATTCTCGCTGCTGTACGAAGACGCGGGCATTTGGGAAGGTTCGTTTCACGCCGTGATCCCCGCGCGGCGCGGCCATGGTGGACGCCTGCCCGGTCCAGTCCGGGGTTTCGCCGGGGCCGCACAATCGGGTCAGCCCGCCGGCATGGTCGAAGTGCAGGTGCGTGACGGCGATCCCCTGTACCTGTTCCGGGGTGACGCCCACCTCGGCAAGGGCATCGATGATCGATCGATTCTCCAGCGCGAAGATGTCCTTGCTTTTCTCGTCGAGTTTGTTTCCGGTGCCGCATTCGATCAGAAACAGGCCCGGTACTGCCTGGTTGGATGGTCCAGATACTGTGGCGGCCCCGGGCACCGGGCGGAGCAAGAGACAGTTGTGCTGAACGGCGATGCGCCCCTTCTCGTCCGCTGGTGCGCTGCGCGACCACACAACGCGCGGGATCAGCCCGAACATCGAGCCGCCATCGAGTTTGAACGCGCCCGCACGGAGCAACTCCCATGAGTACCGAACGACGGGGGTAGTAGTAGTCATACGCCGCGATGATAACCCGGGCGTTCGACGCTCGCGTCACGGTTTTCGGACACCGAACACGGTTGCTCTCAGGTGGGTTATTCCCGCAACCGCCGGGACAGGGGATCTTCTTCCTGTGAATTTGCCCTCGACACAGATTTTCCTCGCCGGACCGTGCGCCTTTGCCTGCTTCGCGTGTATATTGAGATCATGGCCACGGTCAGAGAGAGACACGCCAGCCCCATGCACGCGCGCACATGCCTGCACTGCGGCTACCAAGGACGCGAACTGCAACGGTCCGACGACGCGGCGGCCTACTTCTGTCCTTCATGCCACGCCGACCTCTACGCACGTCCGGCCCGCAGTTATGCCGAGATGGAAGGATTCGCGCCCGCGGCGTCCAACCTGATCACAATCATCATCGACGACGCTTCACGCATCCGCGTTCATCCGCCCCACCCAACGGCGCGGCACGGTCTGTTCCGCCTGATCGCGCATCGTGTCCTCCGGTGCGTCAACCGGGTGTTCGGCCGTCGAGCGACTTGACCGCGTCCGAAGTCAATGCCATCTCGCGTGTGAGTCGCCCGGCGTCGTACACATGGACGATCGGCTCTGGCTGCGCCGCCGACGAATCAAGCCCCAATCGGCAGCGTGTTGCGAACGGTTGTGCAAAGCGTGCGGCGTTGGGCGAATCTTCCCACGCCACGGGTGCTCGCGTCGCGTGCCACTGATGCAGCGCGACCGCCGTCGCTACACCGATCACGGGTTTGACCCCCGCGCGGTACAGCCGCCGCCCGAGGTCGTCGTCTTCTTGCCCGTACCCGACGTATGCCTCGTCGAAACCGTTGATAGAGATGTAGTCGTTGAGTCCGACGGAAAAGTTGGCACTGAGGAGTTTGGGTTTGTGCGGCTTGGCGAAACCGAGTCGGCGCAGGAACGCCGCACGAACATAACGCCGGTGCCGCCAGCGCAGGATCGCCAGTTGTTCTTTGGTCGGGCGGATCGGCCATAGCCCGTTGCCGAGTCGTTCGTCGGACATCGCGTCGGTTTGCTCGGGGGTGAGGTCGATGCGAAAACCAACGACAAGCCCGCCGTGCCGTCCGAGCGAGAGGTGCATGGCCTGTGCTTCTGGGGTGGGACAGCAGTCTCCGTCGAGAAACCACAGCCGGTGGTGATCCGTTACTCCGGCATCGAGTCCCGGCGAGTTACATGCAAAGCACCCGATAGCCGCCGCCGCCCGGACGGCGTTGTTCCGCACTT
The DNA here is from genome assembly GCA_041742635.1 of Phycisphaerales bacterium. GTDB lineage: Bacteria > Planctomycetota > Phycisphaerae > Phycisphaerales > UBA1924 > JTS-AC122. Next base: position 5,890 of record JBGSIF010000264.1, on the reverse strand, counting down.
GGCTGCTGCGAGATTCGCCTTGGTGCGGACGCTGGACGAGCGCGAGCCGCGCTCCCGGCGTGTCGGGCCTGCAGCGGTACCGAAGCCGCTCGCTGCATTCTTGCACGACCCCCGCGATCGCCCGATCGTCGTTGTCGCATGAAATGGTCACGCTAGCGGGGGGATCGGTTTGACACGCCACGCCGAGGATCGTGCGTGCCAGGTGACGCGGGGTGTGCGTGCAGATGATGACGTGTGAAATGGACATCCGGGGCAGTGTACGGCTGAGTGTGCTGGCGACGTGTGTACGGTGGTGCACGACGGGATCGGGCAAATCGGGCATGAGCGTTCGGGTGCGCGTACTCAAAAATTACGTGCAAAGAACAAGTCGCCGACGATCGGAGGATATATCTATCTATTTGTAATGATTGCTTTCTGCTTTATTCCAGTTGAATGTGCTCGCATCAGCCCGATAATGAAAGGCTAACCAGATGAGTATCGAGTCATCAATTGTGACTCGTACTCGGTCAGACCGTCCACTGCCCTGGTTGCACGAGGGGAGCGTCATGCACGAACACGTCCACGGAGCGGTTCGGTCGTCGGGCACCTTGCTTCAGTTTTTCCAAGGGATCTTCAATACCGACTTCATGCGCCGAGGCGACTGCGTCGCCTGGCGTCCAGAGATCGTCTGGTTGCATGTGATCTCCGACGCGTTCATCGCGCTCTCGTACTACTCGATCCCGATTGCGCTGTTGGTGTTCGTGCGTCGCCGAAAAGATCAACTGTTCAACGGGATTTTCCTGTTGTTCGCGGGGTTCATCCTGGCCTGCGGCACGACGCACGTTCTGAGCATCATCGCCTTCTGGCAACCGATGTACCGCTTGGACGGGGTGGTGAAAGCGGGCACGGGGTTGATCTCGATCATCACGGCTGCCGCGCTGTGGCCGCTCATACCCAAAGCCATCGCGCTCCCCAGTCCCGCGCTGTTGAGCGCGAAGAACCACGAACTGGAGTTGTACTCGGCGGCACTCCGGGAAGCGAGGGACGAACTCCAAGATTCGCACCACGAACTCGAGCGGCGCGTCGCCGAGCGCACGTCCGAACTGGCTCGGATCAATGAAGAACTCCGGGTCGAGATCGCGGCGCGGGCGCACGCCGAGGCGGAACTGCGGATCAGTGAGTCACGCTTCAAGCTCGCGCTCCAGGCGGCCCCGATTGTGGTCTGGTCGCAGGATCGGGACCTGCGCATCACCTGGCTGTACAACTCACGGTACGGGCTTAAGCCCGAAGAGGTCGTCGGCAAGCAGGACGGCGACCTGTACGACCCGGCGTGCGTCGAGCGTCTCTACGCCATCAAGCAGCGTGTACTCAGCACCCGTACTGGTGTGCGTGAGCGCGTCGAGGTGTCACGTGGCGGGGTGATCCGCATCATGGAACTGCTCATCGAGCCGCTGCACGACGCCGACGGGAGTGTCTCGGGCATCACGGGCGTGGGGCTTGATGTGACCGAGCAGGCGCACGCCGAGCAAGAACTGGCGTTTCAGAAGTACGCCTTGGATCAGCACGCGATCGTCGCCATCACCGATCAGAAGGGGACCATCTCGTACGTCAACGATAAGTTCTGCTCGATCAGCCAGTACGCCCCCGGCGAACTCATCGGGCGCGACCACCGCATCGTCAACTCCGGGTTCCACCCCCGCACGTTCTTCAAGCAGATGTACACCTCTATCGCGGCCGGGAAGGTCTGGCGCGGCGAGATCCGCAACCGCGCGAAAGACGGCTCCATCTACTGGGTCGATACGACCATCGTCCCTTTGCTCGATTCTCATCAGCGTGTCACCAACTACGTCGCTATCCGCAACGACATCACCTCGCGCAAGCAGACCGAAGAAAGCCAGCGGTTCCTCGTCGCTGAACTCGACCACCGCGTCAAGAACAATCTCTCGGTGGTCCTCTCGATCGCGCAGGAGACCCTCCGGCACTCCGTGACGAAAGAGGACTTCGGCCCGGCGTTCGTCGGACGCATCCGGGCGATGGCACGCACCCACGCGGCCCTCGCCGCCGCTCGATGGGAAGGTGCCTCGCTGCGAGAGATCCTGCGCATCACGCTCGAAGTCCACCTGATCGAAGGCTCCGACCGGGTGGCCATCTCCGGCCCGCAGTTGGTCCTCTCGCACCGCGCCGCTTCGGTGCTTTCAATGACGTTCAACGAACTGGCCACCAACGCGACGAAATACGGCTCGCTCAGTGTTGCAAGCGGGCGCATCCAGATCGATTGGAACATCGAACGAGACGACACAGGCTCACGTATCCTCGCTCTCACATGGATCGAATCCGGCGGTCCTGCCGTTCAAACTCCGGCCCGCAGGGGGCTAGGTTCGCGGTTCATCACCGACGGCGTGGGGTACGAACTCGACGGTGCCGCCACACTCGATTTCGCTCCCGAGGGCCTGCGCTGCACCCTTTCGATCCCGTGCGAGACCGCGCTGGCCGATTCCGTCTATGCCGACCGCGCGCCATCTGGAGAATCAACATGAACTCGGTTGAACCCAAGCCGTCCTCGACCCGGCCGTTGCGAGTACTCGTCGTCGAGGATTCCTACCACGCCGCCACGATGGTCTGTTCCATCCTCGAGTCCATGGGCGTCGAGATCCTCGGCCCATCCCCCACCGTCAAGCACGCGATGCAAACCCTCGACCGCGTTTCGTGCGACGCGGCGGTGCTCGATATCAACCTCGGTAAGGAGAGCGTCCAGCCCGTCGCCGAGCGCCTCCGCGATGCCAAGATCCCGTTCTTTTTCGTCTCTGGGTACTCCAGCCCGAACCTCATCTCCACCGAGTTTCGGTCGCGTGTCCACCTGCACAAGCCCGTCGAGCCGGACTTGATCCGGCGCGAGATTGACAGGCTCGTGGCGGGTTGATGCACCGCTGGGTTATTCTTGCCGGCCCAACGCTCGCACGCGAATGTTCCGGAACCGCACCTGCATTGGCTCTTTCCTGTCGCCGACCCCATGCACCTGCAGCGCGATGTGCCCCGTCGAGTCCATCGCGTCGAACATTGTCGCCGCGGGCACGCCGTTCACCCACGTTTGCACCAACGGCCCACGCGCGAGAATGCGGATCGTGTTCCACTCGCCGGGCTTGTACGCCGATCGTGCGTACGGCGCGTCGATCAACGGCACCAGCCACCCCCGCCGCCCTTCGTCGTAGATCCCGCCGGTGAACGCCCGCGCCGATGGATCGAGTTCGCATTGATACCCAATCAGTTTGCCGGAGCGGTTCTCGATCCCTCCTTCGACGCGGGAGCGAAACTGCACGCCAGAGTTCAACGCGGGGTCTTGTTTCACGTCGAGCAGCAGGTCAAAGTCGGTGTAGACGCCGGGCAAGACGAGGAAGGTGTTGGGCGAGTTGGGTCGTGTTTCCCCGACGATCTCGCCGTTATGCACGCGGAACTCTGCGGTCCCGCCCCGCACGACCCAGCCGTCGAGGTCCGTGCCGTTGAACACCGGCCCAAAGAAGTCACGGTATTGCCAGTCGAAAACTGGTTCTGCGTATCCGTATCTAGACCAACGCGCGCGCAACCCGTAATACCTCATCGGCTCGATGGCATGGATCCACACATTCCGATACCGCACCGGCCCCGACGCCGCCGTCGCGTGCGCCTGCAATCGCAGCGGCCCGATCTGAGTAACCCCGTCTCCACCGTTCTTCGGCGGCCCCGGCTCCCCCTTCGCCGCCGCCGCTCCGGTTGGTTGTTCGATCGCGACATCGTCGTGAACGAGCACCCCATTCCAGTACATCGTGATCCGCGCCGGCACCGTCTTCTTCTCGTCGGCGAAGCGCGGTGCGGTGAACAGAATGTCGTACGCCTGCCACGTCCCCGGCCCCGTCGAAGCGTTCACGTCCGGTGCCTTGACGTTGTAGATCGAACCGGCCTCGTTCATCCCCGCTGGCACCCCCGCCAACGTCCCCAGCACCTGAATCTCATACAGCGATTGCAGGTACACCCCGCTGTTCCCCGCGAGTTGCCCCTCGCCCCCCGGCGGGCAATACCACTCCACATGAATAAACGCATCCCCAAATGATGTACGCGACGTCAGGTCTCCGTCGCTTACGTTCATCTCGACGTACTCGCCTTGCGCCAGTAAGTCCTTCTGCGTGCGGTTGTCTTCCGCCGTGGGCATCTTCCCCTGCTGCGCCGGCGTCACAAAGTTCGTGCCGGCCGATCGCCCGATCAGCACCGCCGCGTCCTCCGGCGGCAGCGCACCGATGCCGATCGAGCCGATCAACTCGGGGAAGACTTGCTGTTTCAGCGACCGCTGGAACCGATAGCCGTCCTCGCTGTCAGTCGCCCTCGGCACGTTGTTCAGCGTGTACCACGCCTCGGTCGCCCAGATCGCCTCTCCATCCACCGACTTCGGGTCCACCCGCACATACACGCACGACCCCGCTTGCAACCCCGGGATATCGATCGACACCGACTCGCCGTCGTCGCTCGGCGTCGCCTTGGCCACGCTCATCGCGCGGTCGTCGATCTTCGGCCCGCCGTATTCCGCCGTCGGCGTGTACCGCCACGAACGCACTTCATAGTTCTTCGTATTCTCAAGCCACGCCCGGTTTACGGGTTTCGTGAATGTCACACGCAGCCCCGTCGGCGTCGCGTTGACCGCGAGCATCTCGAACGGCACATTACGCGTCGGCACCAGCCGCTGAAGCCCGTACTTCGTCTCCTTCCAGTTCCAGTTCCCCCCCGCGCCGATCCCCCCGACATACAGCACGCCGCCCCCGCTGACGTACCCCTGCCCGGGGTAGTTGGTCGCGGGAGCCCACGCCATGCGATTGATCCCCACGTTGAACCCTTGCGAGCACTGGAACACGGCCCCTTGCCACTCGCCGTTCACTCGTTCCAGGTTCGCGCGCCGGATCCCCCCCGCCGTCAGTTCGCCGATGAGCATCTGCCCCGCGTACTTCCCGAGTATCCCGTTCCCGGCGGTATCGATCATCACCGGCTGCGTCGGCGAGTTCGCGCACTCATTCTGCGGCAGGTACAACGCCGCCGGCGCACGCACCCGGTCGCACCACGCGCTGGCGATCCCGCCATTCGGGTAGCGGTCCTTCAACGGCGGCACCACATTCGTGTTGTTGAAATGACCGAAGAACCGCCCCGGCACAATCTCCGCCATCTGGCTCGTCGGCATCCACGTCCCCTGATTATCGCAGTAGAACAGCGAGCCTCCCGGCCCCCACCCCAGACCGTTCGGCGTCCGCGTCCCGCCCGCGATCACGCTCGCCGTGTTCGACGACAAGTCGATCTCCAGCACGCACCCGCGCATCGGCCCGTTCGGCCCGGCGTTCGTGCCCATCCCTTCCCACTTTGGCGGTGCCATCGCCGTCGCCAGTGCGCAGTACAACTTCCCGTCCCAATATGCCAGCCCGAAGTTGAACTGGTGGTAGTTCCACCCTTCCCAGCCGCTCGCCACGTCTTCGTGCGTCTCGTAGAACCCGTCGGCGTCCTTGTCGATCAGCCGAGTCACCGCGCGCCGGTGCGACACGTACAGCACATCCTCCACCGCGCACACCCCGCACGGCTCATACAACCCGTCCGCCGCCACACTCACGCGGCCGTCGATGAACCCGTCTTTGTCCGCCGCTACACCGAGCACGCCGTCGATCGCGTACAACTTGTCCGGCACCTTCTTGTCGATGTCCGGCAACGCCTCCTCCGTCCGCTGAAGTGGATCGAACGTCCCCACGATCAATCGCCCGCGCGAGTCGAAGCACATCGCCCCGACCCGCGGCTCCAGCCCCGGCGTGCGGATCGTCTCCACCTTGAACGTCGGATGCACGCCCTCGACGGGCCGCCGATCCCCCGGCCGTGTCCGCGCCGCCGCCTCCCCCTCGCCGCTCCCCGG
>JBGSIF010000263.1:0-17807 GCA_041742635.1 Phycisphaerales bacterium | reverse complement strand
CACCAACAACAAGCCCGTTTCCGGGCGTCGGTTCGTAGCACATCTCGGCGTTCTCCTGTACGGTCAAAGGTAGTATGTCGTACGCAGAGACGCTTGTCAAGTATTCATTCGGGTTCTTGTTTGCACCGACGAGCGAAATGACATCGATACCCAGTATGATGGGTATTGCTACCGATGATTGTTCTATATATAGTGTTTCTGCCTAGATAAGAAAGATGCCACTGGCTACAATTTGTCATGCTCCGGCGGGCACACATCACCGACAATCTCCATCGACCTGCGACCCGCTCCCGCCGGGGCGTCGCGGGCGGTGGATTCATCTCGTTCTCCCCGCAACAGGGTTTGGTTACGCCGGTCCCCTGGTCATACGACCGAAGAACACCACGTATAACGAGAGTGGCACACGCCCTGCCCAAGCAGAGCGGAGAGGCTGGGGCGACGCCGTCCACCGTACGGCTCGCTATGCCAAGCATCGCTTCCTCACCGCGCCGACCCAATCCGGGCAACGTCCAACCCTGACGACCCGGCCAGCGACCATGACGCGGAATCGAGCGATGCCGTTTGCGGGGAATTCGTTCCGATCAACAGCGACTCGTGGATGATGCAGGCAGCAGACAGCGATGCGTTGCTGATCTGAATGAACTGATCAACCGAGGGAGGTCGCTGGATAATGGGACGGGTACGCGCATCACTCGATAAGGGCAGCGATGTGCGAGCCAGCGACTTCACTGATGTCACGAATGGTGCGCTGACGCCCGGTCCACAACCCGATCTCTTGCCATTTCAACGAGGAGTTCTTCGCTCCAACCTCAAGATTCAACACGCGAAGTCCGTTCAATCGAAGCACCGGCGTCTGTTTCCTGACTCGTCCGACGACTCGTTCGCCGCGACGAAGCCCGACCTCATAGTTCGCAACGACGTAAGGCACCCGGTCCATTTATGTGCGCTACGTTCACGGACAAAGGTGTAGCACTCAGGCCGCGCCGCCCACGCTCGCCGCGCCGTTGAGCCTGTTGATCAGGTCCACGATCTTGCCGGTGGATAGATCATCGGACACCCCATCAAGTACGTGATGAGCCATGCCGGTCCAAAATACCATGAATGTCCTCTGGCTTGTACGCAACGTCCTCAGCCCATTCGCCAAACCCACCATGCTCGTTTACCGCCCGCACCCACTCGCTCAGGTAGCGGCGTTTAGTCTTCGACTCGTCATCGACCTCGCCCTTGGTTTCTAGAACCAGGGTTCGACCGTTTTTCAACCGCACGAGGAAGTCGGGGTAGTATCGCCGACGTGCGCCCCGGAAGACGTACCACACTTCAAAGCCGAGATGGTCGTTCCGCGCCCATGCGTCCACCAGCGGGGACCGTTCGATGTGATAAGCGTCGCTCGCCTCCCATGTACTGTCGTAGATGCAGCGATTGATGTGTGATCGCTTGGTGAGTTCATTCGGGCGACGGGTGTTCCACCGGCGCATGTCGCTCGTCGATCGAATGGGTCGATCATGGTCGAAGACCGGCACCAGCCGTTCTGCGTTCTCATCCACGATCCCTTTCCATACGTGCGTGACGATCTTTGCCATACTCAGCGTCAGCATGACGCGGCGACGCGTCTCGTCCTGATGGAACAAAGGGGGATCAATGGTGATTCGATCGGATCGGAGGAAACTCTCAACGATGCGGATGACCTGAACCAGCAACTGGTCCTTACCGCCTTGCCAACTCGGCTCCATCTCTGCGAACGTGTCGCGGGCAACCTCGAAGATGATCTTCTGAAAACGAAACCGATGCGCGATCTCTTGAAGGTCAATTTCCGACAGTCGCGTCAAGTCCGCTTTCCCGTCCACCACGAAACCCAGTTCAGCCTTGGTGATGCACTCCGACGCTCTCAACTCCAGCACTGGAACCTTTGTGAGATCCAGCGACAGTCGGGTGCGGTATTGCGGCTCGATCTTCAGGATGTTGGGCCAGCGGATCTCGAAGTCCTTAGCACGCTCCGCCATCGGCTCCACCCAGTCCCCTGCCTCCGGCGGGGGCGGCGGCGGCCCATCCCCGCTCTCATGTGGCAGGAACGTGAACGGCACGCCGAAGATGTTGACATGCTCGGCCCGGAACATCACGCGGCCATCCGGGAGTTTCTCTGCCTCATAGTTCGTCCGGCGCAGGCCGCGACCCACTACCTGCTCGCAGAGCAGTTGGCTCGTGAACGCTCGAAGACCCATGATGTGCGTCACGGTCTTCGCGTCCCACCCCTCGCTGAGCATACCGACTGAGATCACGTTTTGGATCTGTGCCCCCGGTTTGCCCACCTGACCCACGGTATCGACCTTTTGCCGTAGGAGTTCCCCGACCTGCTTCTTCGTCAGTTTTCTTGCGACAAGAGGCACATCGTCATCATCGCCTTCGTTCCCTAATTCGTTGGCGTCATCCGGTGCCTTGTCATCGCCAACGTCGCCGGCTTCCTCCTCAATCTTGCCAACAATCGTCACCGGCTCATCCTGCAACTCGGCTTCGTCCAACACCTTTGAATCAATGTGTAGCGTTCGCTCCGGGTCTTTCAGTTCATCGATCAGGATTTTGCCGTGGTCGAACGCATACTTGATCCGTGCCGCCGTCTCCGTCCGGTTCGCCACCGTGATCATCACCGGCGGAACCAACTGCCCCGCCTTTGCCCAAGCCTCGCGTGTTGCCAACCAGTCTTTCCCGAGCAGGTGATACGCGCCGGTAACCAGTTGCGGCAGAGACTCATGCTCCTCCGCTGGCCGGTTCAGATCATCCTTCACGCTGTCGTCGCTGTAGATATGGTACAACTTGCTCTTGTACGTCTTCGCATCCGGAACACCGTCATCACGGACGACGACACGGGGCGTTTTCACAAGCCCAGCCTCGATGGCGTCGTTCAGCCCGAAGTCGCTCACGATCCACGAGAAAAGTCGCTCATCAGATGACTGCTTTCCAGTCGGGACGAATGGCGTCGCTGAAAAGTCGTAACACGTCAGCACCCTGACGGCACGGTGCAACCGATCCAAACCTCCCACCCACTTGGTCGCTTGTTCCTTCTCGCTCTTGCTGACCCCGGCTACCTTGAGGCCCGCCGGTACACGCCACGCATGGTGCGCCTCATCGTTCAGCACCACGATGTCCGACGCCTTCGACATCTCACCCAACACGTCGTGCGCGTATGCCCGGTCGCTCTTGGCCCCACGCTTGTCCACTGACTTTCGCTTGGCGAGTTGTTCCTCAGAGTCCCAATCCAAGTGGTGCCAGTTGTGGATCAACACTCGCCCCAACCGCAACCTCTCTTCCATGCCGAATGGGATCAACCCGAAGTCTTCGTAATAGTTCCCCTCGCGCCCCACCTCCAGCACTTTCAACCGGCTCTTCACCGTCAGGCCCGGCGCAACGATCAGCACGTTCTGGCTAAATCGCTGATGGTTCACTTCTTTCGTGACTTTGTTCAGCACTTGCCACGCGATCACCATCGCCATCACGATCGTCTTGCCCGTGCCGGTGCCCATCTTTGAGCAGTACCGCTGGAACGGGCCGCCATCACCCTCGACCACGATTCCCTGCACGTCCGATGGGGCGGCCTCAGCCAGCCAGATCAGCGTCTCGATCGCCTCTAGTTGACAGAAGAACAGTTGCCGGTTTGAGGGGCGTGCTTCAGGATCGTTCCAGTGTTCGAGCAACCGGCGAGTGGTGCCTGTGACGCCGGGGTAGTTCGCGGCTCGCCACGTTCGCACACGCCCGCGGATGATGTTAACCAGCGGCAACTGCTGGAAAAGCCCGGGATCATCAAACTGCTTCGATCCCGGTGTCGCGATGTAGTACCCTGCCGGACGCCGCTCTCCCTCAACCCGCACGAAGTCCTTTGTCTCCCGCCGATACTTCCAATACCGCCGTGGCTCCTCATACGGGGAGTTCACGATCAACGTGCCGATCTCTTTCACCGGACTGGATTCATGCACGCCAACGTGTTCAGTCGCCCGGGAGATCGCACTCATTTCTTTGCCCCCCGACCTGAAGCGGAGCCTTCCGCCTCATCCAGCCCTCGGATCACCAGACTCTCGATACCGCGATCGTCTACGATCTTCACCGCTACGCGTTTGAACTTCCCCCCGTCGAACGGCAGCGACTTGACACCCCGGTATGCCTCGATCTTCTCCTGATCAATCTCCGCCCGCAGGCTCGCCCCGAGCCGCGCCCAGCCGTCCTTCGGACCGGCCATCGGGAAGAAGACCTGTCGGGGAAACACGCTCCGCCCGTCGTAGTCCGGATCCAGCATCCACATCGCGATCCGATCCGTCCCGCCACTCTCGATCGTCCCCTTCTTCGGGTCGAAGTAGTCGAAGCCCTGCACCTCCACCTCGTACCTGCCCGCGTCTTTGCCGCTTGCAATGCGGCGCAGCACGATGTCCGGTTGACCGATCAGCCAGAAACTCTCGTTGCTGCTGCGTTTCTTTTTCAGGTCCTCCGTCGCCAGGTCGTCGTTCATCCCGGCCCGCAGAAAAAGCATCCCCGCCTTGGCCGCGTCCATCTCGTCGATGTCCTTCTGGGCTTCCGGGTCGAAGGCAAACGCCGCGAATAGCAGCACTGCCGGGCGCGGCGTCAGTTCCCGCGCCTCTTCCCACGCCATCTGCACCACGCGTTGTTCTAGCGGCGCGTGTTCGGGTCCGAAACAAATGGCCACCGAGTCCCCACCCTTCCAGGTCGCTTTTCGGAAGCCTCCTCGATCGCGGATCTCGCCGAGTGCGTGCAGGTACCGCGCCCCTGCGATGGGTTCGACCCGCGTGAAGCCGAGCATGACTTTGCCTTCGCCCCTTGCGCCGGTCTTAAGCAGTTCACTTCGCCACTGTGATTGGCGGAGGGTTTCGCCGTCACGGGTGATGGAGGCATCGGCTTGCGGTCGCTCCTTCGCCACGGCATCGGCATCCTGCTCGAGATCAGAGATGGGCATAACTACCGGCGCGGGCACGGCTTCAACGGTGAAAGGGCCGGTGACGCGAACGCGAGTTTTGTCTGGAACAGGTTTGTCGTAAAGTGTTTCCGGTGTTGCGTATCGTTTGATTGCTCGGTCGATCGCGTCGGCGCTCACGCCGGACTTGATCTCCGGGTTGTTCGCAATGCTGCCGAGTGTTATGTGTTGCACGGATGCGTACTGGAAGCCGCCCACCACGCCCTGCTCTGGATAACGCAGCGTGTAATACTCGAAATCTCGTTGCATCAATCGCTGCTTGGCGAGCGTCACCGCAATGCGCGAGGTATCGCATGTAATCCACCGCCGTCCCCACTGCTCAGACACAAAGGCGGTGGTTCCTGACCCACAAGTCGGGTCAAGCACGAGGTCGCCCGGATCAGTCGCCATGAGCAGGCATCGTGTGATTGCCTTCGGATTTGTTTGCACCACATACACAGCACCCGCCGGAGAACTCAGATCGTCCCAAAGATTGGTCAAAGGCATGACTGGATAGTCATCGAGGAAAAGTACATATCGGAGTCCGCCTGTGGAGTATGGCTCCACTCGATTCGCATCAACAAGTCGCTTCATTCCGTCCGCGCTGGTGCTCCAACTGGTTCCAGAGGGAGGTGAAAAAACTTGGCCATTCACTTCGACGGAAAACAGTCCCGACTCGTTGATGCCTCGTGCGGGAGTCATGGCATGGAGTTGATAAACAAGTCCCCCTTTCGGAAGGGTTCTGTGGTTGCTGATCTCTTCGGCGGTGAGTTTCCGCCGCGTTCCGTCGGGAAGTTGGATTCGATCCCAGTGGCTGTCCCCTTCGACGTTCTTTTTCCGAAATAGCGACCGATACTTCACGCTCTTTTTATCTTTCGCGTACCAAATGACGTAATCAGACACTGAATCCAGATACTTCGACCCAAGCGACATTTCTTTTTTGCGAAATGTGATGATGGACATCGCGTTTTCTGCCCGAAACACCTCGTCCAGCACGTTCCGCACGAGGTGAACATTCTCTTCCCCGATTTGCACGAAGATCGAACCTGACTCCGCAAGCAGATCCCGAGCAAGCATTACGCGGTCGCGGATGTATGCCAGATACGAGTGGATTCCCAATTCCCAGGTGTCCCGAAACGCTTTGAGCATTTCGGGTTCGCGCGTAAGGTCTCCGTCGCTCCGGTCTTTTACGTCCCGCTTGTTCGTGAATGGCTGAAAGTTGCTCCCATACTTAATTCCATAAGGCGGATCGAAGTACACCATCTGAACTTTGCCAGCCATCCCCTCTTTTTCCAGCAGGGAGTTCATCACAAGCAATGAGTCGCCCGCGATCAACCGATTGCTCCAACCGTGCGAGTGCTTGTAAAAGTCGATCGCTTCCCGCAGCGGCGGGTTCTCTCGCGGCTTGGCGAACAATCCCAACTGCTCTTCGTGCGGCTTCCCGTTCTTCGCTTTCACGGCTTCCAGAATCGTCTTCGGGTCAATCCGCTCGTGAACGTGCAGCGACACGGTGTCCACATCGAACGACAACCTCTCCGCCTTCCCGGCCCACACCAGTTGCGGATCCAAGTGCGGGTCGTATTGATACTGCTTACGCGCCTTCGATCCCGGCGCGGGTGTGAGCGGATCGCTCTCCGGCGTGACCAGCCCCGCAGGCGGATTGTTCAGACGCTCCGCAGCGGCGTGTTCGTACTGCTCTATCTTCCGCTTCGCACCCGCCGCACCGTCGCCGCGGGACGCTGAGGCCCAAGAAGTTCCTGAAACCCCGCCCTTCTTCTTCTTAAAATCCAAGCGAGGAGCAGGGGCTGGGTCCGCCGAAAGGACAAAGCCGCCTTTACCGCTGGCCGCGTCACCGCTCGCGCCGCCAGAATCGGCATCAAGAACGGCGTCATCGACTTTGATACTGATCCCTGCATCATCGCTCACCTCGCCCACTGCGCCGTCTCGCCCGAGCAGCCGATCGATGAGTACTGCTTTTTCCCGTCCCGAGGATTCCAACCCCGCCGCCTCGCACGCGGCTTTCAGTTCATCGCGCGACATGTCCGTCAAGATCGCTTCCAGCCCCAACGATCGCAACCCTGCCAGAGTGTCGATGAGACGACCTTTGTCCATCGTGCTACACCCAGTCACGCCCGACGCCCGCGCGAACTCCGCGAGAGCCGACTTGGACAACGTGCCGAGGATCATCCGTTTGTTCACCGCCATCATTTGCTCCGAGCGATCGAGAAGTCTGGACGTGGCGACAATCTTCCAGGACCGCCGCAGCCCGCCGATTCAACTTCAGTATTATGGCGAGTCGCGCCGTTCTGTGGAAGTACACACCCGGCGGTCCTTGATCAGTGATCGTCAAGACGCCGTCCATGCCCGACTCCTCATCACCTCCACCACCGCCATCGGCGCAATGTGGTCAAGGTACCGCGCCGTCGTCGTGATCGACACGTGCCCCGGCGGCTTCGAGATCATACCGATATCCACGTCTTCGAACCGAAGTCGGGACTCACGGACGGGTTTACAGGGCGTGGCGTGAAATCGCCCACAAAGACCCCGGCCTTGCTTCATGTGTCCTCGCGCGGTACTTCTACTGAGGGCTACGCCTCTTACTCCAATGCGTAGCCAAGGAGGCCACCATGCCGAGATTCCCCGACGGGGCGGGGGAATTCAGGACGGACTTGCACCGCGACGCGAATCAGGACCGACCCCCGCGTCGAAAGCCCCGACGCAGATTCCCGCCCGAAGTTCTCACCGACGCCGAGGTCCGGGCGTTGATTGAGGCGTGCGATCGGACCACCGGCGTGGGCGTTCGCAACGCCGCTCTGCTGGCGGTTCTTTACCGCACGGGCCTCCGGATCACCGAGGCCATCATGCTCCGGCCCAAGGACGTGGACGCCGCGAACGGGACGATCCGCGTCCTCTTTGGGAAGCAGGGGTATGCCCGCACCGTCGGGATCGACCCGGGGGCGCTGGCGTGGGTGGCCGACTGGCTCTCCGTCCGCGCGACGTGGCCAGTGGACGGGTACAACCCGCTTTTCAGCACCAAGCACGGGAACGCGCTCGCCTCCGCCTACGTCCGCCGCCTGCTCCCCGCCCTGGGGCGCAAAGCCGGTATCTTCAAGCGGGTCCACGCCCACGGACTCCGTCACACGCTGGCCGCCCAGATGCGTGCCGAAGGGATCGACATCCTCGTCATCTCCCGACAACTCGGGCACCGATCGATCTCGACGACAGCAAGATACCTGGACCACCTTGCGCCGCTGGCGGTTGTTGAAGCGATGCGGATGCGGGAATGGTAAGAACCAAGTCTTGGCTTATCGAACGCAAGAGCCGTCCTACCAAGGCGGAGGGTGGGGCCTCCCATGCCCCCGCGTCCCTCGGCGTTCCATCACAACGGCAACTGGCACACGGAAATCGTTGTGGGAGAGCGGTCGGGTCCGCCTTTGCCTATCCCAAGGCAATGCCTGTCATGGTTGCTCTCGCTCACCGTGACCAACCCTGACGGTTGTTCGCGCTCAAGCGAGACCAACCGTTCATATAACCAGAAGACGCTGGCAGGGTGAGATCGAGAGACTTTGGCGGCGATTCGACGACCCGGCGAAGCGGGGGAGTCAAAGGGGTGTCGCGCGCGAGATTGACGGAGACTTTGGCGATTCGGAGGATGGGGTCGAAACCTCGTGAAACGCTTGCAAAAACGCAAACGCCGCGGCGGCCTCGCCACGGCGTTCATCGTGAACCAGCGGGTCGCCAGATTTCTCGGGGACCGAACAAGTGCCGAGGGGCGGGCTCGAACCGCCGACCTCCGGGTTATGAATCCAGCGCTCTAAACCAGCTGAGCTACCTCGGCGAATCCATTCATCATACGCCTCAATTTCGCCCCGACGAGTCACGCGCCATAGTTTGCACGCGCCTTCCCATTTTGTCGATTCGGCTCTTTTTCGTCCGTTGGTTCGAGCCAGCGTGAAAAGCCGGGGATGACGCAAAGCGCGAGCTGGAGAGAGCCACGAGTCCGAAGAAACGGCCCGCAGGTCCGTTCCACCAAAAGGACCGGCCCGCGCCCCTCAAAGGTCCGTTCCGCCCTATCTACGCACGGCAATCGCATCATCGACAAAAGAAATCCGAACATTCAACATTGGGTACATTGATCGAATCGGGCGTCGTTGATTTTTTGCTGCGTATTCGAAGACCGACGGGGACCGTCGGGCCACCCAAGAGCGATCATGCGATTGCCCTGCCTATCTACACGCTCGGCAACTCGTACCCCGCCCGCCTCGTGTAATCCGCCAGCGCGTTTCCCGCCGCCGCGTGCTCGCCGATAAAACCCCACGATTCCGGATCCCAGAGCAGCGGCTTCCTCACCCGGTACACCACATTCGCCAACTGGCAAACCGCCGCGCTCCGCGCGCCGATCTCCACGTCGCAGATACACCGCTCGCGCGAGCGGATGCAATCGATCCAGTCCGTGATATGGTCCGCCGGTGCGGGCAAGTGCCGATCCGTCGGCTCGAGCGGCGTTTTCAGCACATCCTCCGGCACGCTGTGCAGCCGGCCGCGGTCCACCGCGATCACGCCCCCCGTCCCGACAAACGTCGTCCCGCTCGGCCCGCCGTGGAACAACTGCACCCCGTTCCCGTACATCATCCGTGCCCCCACGACCGCCCCCGCGTCCGCCGGGGGCGTGATCTGGTATGGCCCGGACGCATCCATCTCCAGCCCCCACTGCGCGATATCAAAGTGGTGCGCCCCCATGTCCGCCAGCAACCCCCCGGCGTACTCCCAGTACTTCCGCCACATCGGATAATGACTATGTACCCCGCGCGGGCTGAGCACCGAGCAGTACCCCCGCGTCGGTGCCGGCCCGAGCCACCGATCCCAGTCCAGCCCCGCCTCCATCGGTTCCTCCGGCAAATCGCACGCGATCGGCGGATCCGTTACCCCCACGTTCACCGACACCACCTTCCCGATCCGCCCCGACTGCACATACTCGCACGCCTTGCGGAACTTCCCGTCGTACTCGGTGCGTTGCTGCGACCCGGTCTGAAAGACCCGGTTGTGCTTCCGCACCGCGTCGATGCACGCCTTCCCCTCGGCCAGCGTCAGCGTCAGCGGCTTCTCACAATAAATGTCCTTCCCCGCCTTGGCCGAATCGATGATCTGGTTCGCGTGCCAGTGGTCCGGCGTCGTAATCACCACCGCGTCGATATCCGCCCGCGCCAGCATCTCTCGATAGTCGTTGAAGACCACGCACCCCGGCGCGCCCCCCTTGATCCCCGCCGCGTACCGCTCATCGACCATCTTGCGGCAGTGCTCGCGCCGCGTCGTATCCACATCGCACACCGCGAGTGTCGCGCAGTCGTCGCGCCCCAGGAACGCCGGCAGCAACTCGAACGCTCGTTTCCCGCAGCCAATAAATCCCAGTGTGATCTTCGCCCCACCAGTGCCCGGCGTTCGGCCCCGATCGACACGCACACGGGGCGCGACCCGTGATCCACCCTCGCCCACGCCCGCCATCGCCCCGCTCACCACGCCCCCGATCATCCCCGCTCCCATCGCCGCTCCTGCCGACGACTTGACAAACTCCCGGCGTGAAATCGACATGCGCGGCCTCCTTAGACGTCCAATCGAAACTCCCCCCTCCAGTGTACCAACAATCAGTACCCGTCACCGGGTGTAGTCCAAGATGATGGTAAGTGGCGGGATCGCGTCTTCGCCCGCGGAGCGGGCGCACGATGCTTGCCAGACGCGGAGCGTCTGGCAGCCGGGTTGATGATTTCTCTTCGCCCGTGAAACGGGCGAGTGAATCGACGAATCGATGAATCCAAGAGTCCATCAATCATCCACGCCGAGCCCGCCCGCCCATTTTATGGGCGAAGAAGTGCCGCGCGAGGCTCCCGCCCAGACGCTTCGCGTCTGGCAACCATCGCCGACCCGTTTCACGGGTCAAAGCGGGTCGAAGCCACCACAGTCTTGGACTACACCCCCGTCACCTTGGCTATCGCATTTCCCCGCCGCTTCGGCTACCCTTACCCTCTAAATCACCAAACACATTTGTGCCTTACCACTCGTGGCTCAACCTTCCAAACGAACCCTATTCGGAGTTTCCATCATGCCGCAACTCATTCAATCCGCTCCCGCTTCGTCGATCGAACCATTGATGCCGTCCACCCCGGCCCTCGGGCGCGAGTCCCGCTACATCCGCCGCGGCAGCGCGAAGAAGGGCTGCCTCATCGCCCTGGCCATCTTCCTCGTCCTCGTCGTCGGCGTGGTCATCTTCGTCGCCGTGAGTTGGAAGGGGATCGCAGCCTCGAGCCTCACCGCCTTCACCACCCAGATGGTCACTCAGTCCGATCTCCCCCAGGATCAGAAGGATCGCGTGATCGCCAAGGTCAAGTCGATCGGCGACGACTTCAAGAACGGCAAAGTCTCCTTTGCGCAACTGGGCAAGGTCATGGGAGCCATTGCCGAAGGCCCCGTGCTTCCCCTCGGGATCGTCGCCGCTGTTGAAGGCCAGTACATCAAGCCCTCGACCCTTACCGACCAAGAGAAAACCGACGCTTCCCGCACCCTCGAACGCTTCGCCCGCGGCATCGCCGAGAAGAAGATCGATATGAGCGTCGTCAAGACGGTCCTTGGCCCGATCTCCCAGCCCGGCACCGGCGACCAGATCCGCCTCAAGCAAGCCGCCCTCGTCAAGCCCGAAGAACTCCGCGCCCTCCTCGCAGACGCCAAGAAGCGAGCCGACGACGCCAGTATCCCCGACGAGGCGTACGCGGTGAATGTGGCGGATGAACTCGACAAGGCGGTGAATCAGGCGCTTGGCAAGTAATGTGCTTCCGGGTGGCACGCCTCTCCAAAGGCGTGTGGCCGGGAAAACTCCGAAGTGCCACCGAAGTCGGGCCTTCTTTTGAGGCTCGACTTCGGTGGTTTTGCTTGCCTCTCGGATGATCCCAAGCCACCGATGTCCCTTTCAAAACGTGAGGGGCACGACGGTAACAGGTACACGATTTCCTTGCCGTCTGACCCTAGGGAAGAGGCACGGTTTCGGAATTTTGATTTCTTTGATATTCGCCAAATTTTACTTGACACATTCAAGTCACCGATTAGATTAACTGATATGCCCCCCCCCCCCTCCCTTAACACAAAGGTGGTTCCGGGTCATGCTGCTTGAGTGCGGCACATTTGTTCTAGGGTGCATTTTTTTACTTTCCGGTGCTGCCAAACTGCTCGATCCCAGCCTCGCACTTCAAACGGTGCAGACGGTGTTTGTGGAATTAGTTGCACGGCCCGCTGTGTACGTGTCTGCCACGATCGAGATGTTGTTGGCGGCAATGTTGCTTGTTTCGTATCGGTGGCGCGCCGCGCTAGCCACCTGCGTTTTTGTTCTGTTGGTATTTACCGCCGTACTCGTGTTGGCCAAGCTACGAGGCCATGAAGGTAGTTGTGGCTGCTTCGGCAGCCTTATTCAAGAAACAAACCGATCCGCGGCACTCCGAAACTTCCTGCTTGTCGCGGGCAGCGGAGTATTGTTTTTTCTTGCACCACAGTCCGCGGGGTGCAAGCAGGAGTTCTTATGCGAAAGAATGCATTGAACTGGTGCGTCGGAGCCGCGAGTGCTTTGGCCCTCGCGTTTTCTGCCGCCGCGAACTGGGAGATCTTCGCCGATGCCTCAGGCCCAGTTCTGGGCGGTACCACCTGTGTGGCGAAGGTGTGCCCTGATGGCACGATCCTGCTTCCCCAAGGCAACTATGTCTGCGTGAATGGGCGATGCTGTGCTCATGCCAACTGCCAGACCCACCAAACAACCGTGGCGACGTGCTGCAGCAGCCTTCAGTTCTGTAAGTTTGTGAACGATCCAATCCTCGGTCCTACTTCGACATGTTCCTTCTCTCCGTGAACAAATAACCTGTGTACCCACGCGCGTGATGATGTAATCATCATCACGCGCGTTTGGAGTTCGGTGACTGCCAACGACCACGACGCACCAAGACGAACTTTAGATCGTACCATGCAAAAATACAGACTCATTCGAGTTGCCTTGGCGCTGATATTATGCGCCGTTATTATTGTTATTAGCTTGCATAATAATCAAAGAATAGACGACGGAGCACTTGCTGGCAATCCATCGCCCCAATCTCAAGAAGTTGCACGGCCATCGAGTACCGAATGGGAGGCATTTGAATCTGCTTCGATGACTCGTCTTCCGGCCACGAATACAAGCAATGTGCCGCCTGAGGTATCAACGTCTACTACGAATGCGATTGTTGATGCTGTCATGCTCCAACTTCATGAAAAAGGAATTGTCAAAGAACGAGCCGACCGATTACGACGTTGCATACAGGATACATTAGTCGGAACGCTCCTCAACGACTACGAGTGCTACCGAAAATATACTAACGAACAGCAAGGCACGTTCGAGTCCGTCGCCGAAGCGGTTGTACGCCAAATGCGAGATCTTAGTTTTTCTTCCGACGCGGATGCGTGCTGGGATCAATCTCTGCTCGAGCCGAAGTTGCGACGGATTTGGCTATCGCCGGCGCTTCGTCGTGCCAGGTGTGCTTCGGTCGATCTATCGACTCTACAAACAGGCACGAAGTATCAAGTGCCAGATTCGCCCCTTGCCAAGAAACCCGGCATGGCCTTTGGCACAATCGTTAACTTTCCCAATCGTGTTGCGCTCACGAACGGTGCTCAGCAAAGTAAAGAACCTTGCGTCTGGATCTCATTCGAATGTCGGTTCATGGTCGAGCACGACTTGCTCACCTCGGCGGATAAAATATCACTCGCCGGCAAGGCTATCAACGATCCGATGTTGGTGACGATCTACTTTGTTGAGGATACCAGCCGATCGGTCTGGATGCCCTTCATCGTTATTATTAACGGAGCGCAGGCTTGGCCCCGTTTGCTGCTCTGATCACATCGTGCTCTGTGCATTTCCGTCGCTTTGACGTCACCCCATCACCATCGCCCGCAGCACGACCGAACCGGGGTCCATACGAACCCTCGCTGCGGGCACGCATCCCGCCGGTACGATCGCTGTCTGCCCGATCTGCAATGGCACCGCCTCGGCCCCCGTCACGTCGCGCCCGACCACGCAACCGCCAGACACACACATCACGACCGCCGTGCGCCCGGCTTCGCCCGCTTCCCCGGGCGACACCACCACCTCAGCGCCCCCATCACTCCCGATGCTCCCCCGCTCCCCCACCCCTGATCGAATCTCATCCACCACATAAAACCCCGTCGATACCAGCCGCGATACCTGCACCGACGCCGCCTCCGCACGCGTTCCCTTTGTCGCCCCCCGCGCCGGCCCCCACATGATGCACTCCAGCGCGGCATCAATGTGCAGTTCCCGCCCGGATCGCCCCCAGTCATACACCCGGAACGTCGTATCGCTCGGCGTCTGCACCTCCGCCACCACCACCCCCGCTCCCAGCGCGTGCACCGTCCCGCTCGGCAGGTTGTGCATCTCGCCCACCACCGCCGGCACCGCTTCCAAATCCCCGACCACCCCCGACCCATCACCATCCGGCCCCCCCCGCAAGTGCCGCTCGAAGACCTCCCGCGTCACCCCTTCGCGCAGCCCCTTATAAATCACGCTCCCCGGCTCCGCGTCCAGAATATACCAGCACTCCGTTTTGATGCTCGCCCCGCGGTGTGCTTTCGCATACGCGATGCTCGGATGCACCTGCACCGACAGGTTCTCGCGCGCGTCCAAGAACTTGACCAAGAGCGGAAACGGCGGCGGAACCTCGTTACTCGCGGAGCACCGCGGGGCCGTGCCAAACATCGCCTCCACACCAAACGCCCGCGTCGCATCGCGGATCGTTTGACCCGCCAGCGGCCCGTTCTCGATGATCGACCTCGCCGCACCGCCCCCGGCGCCCGACGCGCTCGTCGCGTCCAGGTCCGCGACTTCCCACGATTCCCCGACGCGATCCCCCGGCTTCACCGCTTTCCCAAACCGCGCAAGCCGATCCCCGCCCCACACCTTGGGCAACAACATCGGTCGAAGCAACAGCGGGTACGGCTTCATCAGATACCAATCTCAAGCCCAGCCCGCTCCCACAACTCTCGCTCCCTCGGTCTCTCCATCTCTGCGTCTTTACTCCCCTTCCTCTCGCTTGGGCTTGCGATCAATTCCCAGCGGCGCACGCTTCGGTTCCCCGTCACGCCTCGGGTACAACCTCGGCGTCCGGATCGTCTTCTCCAGCACCACGATCTTCCCCGTCGGTGTCTCGACCGTATTCAGCAGCCGCACCCCGACCAGCCCCATCGCTTTGCTCGCTTCTTCCAGTTCTTCCGCGGCCTTTGCCCCCTTCACCGCCAGCACCAGCCCGCCCTGCTTCACCAGCGGGGCGGCGAGTTCCACCAGCACCACCATCGGCCCCAGCGCCCGCGCGAGCGCCACGTCGTATTTCTCGCGGTGATCGTGGTGGTCCTGCCCGATGTTCTCCGCCCGATCGCACAGCACGCGCGCGTTCTTGAGCGACAGCCGTTTCACCACCTCGTTCAGGAACTGCACTTTCTTCCCCGTCGCCTCTAGCAAAGTGACGCGCACGTCGGGCATCACGATCGCCAGCGGCACCCCGGGCACCCCGCCCCCGGTCCCGATATCGATCACCCGCAGTGGTTCGACCGCCCCGCCAACAGGTTCAGCCGATTCCGCGCGGTCCTGCATCAGTTGCGCCAGGACCGGCACGATCGTGAGCGCATCCAGGATGTGCCGGTTCCACGCCTCGGCGGGGTCCGTGATCCCCGTCAGATTCAGCCGCTGATTGCCCGCCAGCAGCAGCGCCAGATACTTCCCCAGCCGCTCCACGTCCCCTTCATCGAACTCCACCCCCAGTTCGCGCGCGCGTTCCACAAACCCGGGCGGCGGCACCAACGGCGCGATCGATCCCTCATCAAACTGGAACAACGGCTCGGAATGCGGGGCGGGCTTGGTCATCTGTAGCACAGCGTAGGTGCCGCCCGACCGGCGAATCCCGCCAGCGTGGCACACCATTCGCTCTCCTTCTATTTCAACGCTCGAAACAAGGAGGATCCCATGATTCTGCGTGCCTGCTCGGCAATAGTTGCGTTTTTCGGCGTCATTTCGTGCCTCCACGCGCAACCATCCGCCGCGCCCCCGGCACGTACCACCGACGACGAACCGGTCGTCCGTGCCGTCGCCGTCCCCACCATCAGCATCCACCAACTCGTCCGCCTCGAAGGCCAGGCCGAGAGTCAACTCCGCGGGCTGGGCATCGTCACCGGCCTCCGCGGCACCGGCGACCCCGGGCAAGAACAAGTCCTCTCCCGCGCGCTCGCCGAGATGTATAAAAACAACGGCAACCCGCTCCCCGACTTCAAGATCCTCAGCAAAGCCAAGTCTTCCGCCATCGTCTTTCTCTGGGCCAACATCCCCGAAGAAGGTGCCCGCAAGGGGGACAAGTTCGATATCTATGTCAAAGTCGGGCACATCGCCTCCAGCCTCGAAGGCGGGATGCTCGAAATCTCACCTGTCCTCGGACCCAAACCCGGCCAAGGGGTCTTCGGCCTCGCTTCCGGACCCATCACCATCGAGAACGCCGCCTACCCCACCGTCGGCAAAATCCACCAGGGGCTGCAACTCACCGAAGATATCCGCATGGAGCGGGTTGGTCCGGTCTTCAACCTCATTGTCCGACCCCAGTACCGCGGGTACAGCACCACCGCGATGCTCGCCCAGCAGATCAACGATTCCAGTTCGTCCCTCGAAGACGACGAGGACGCCCGCGCCGATGTGGCGCACCCGCTCGACGACATGACCGTCGAGATCGTCGTGCCCCCCGAAGAACGCGCCAGCACCACCAACTTCATCGCCAACCTGCTCGAAAAGCGCATCAGCCATGAACTCCTGCGGCTTCCCGCGATGATCGTCTGCAACGAACGCGAAGGCACGATCGTCGCCACGCCCAACGTCGAGTTTTCCGCCGTTGCCACCGCGCACAAAGACCTCGTCGTCACGACCACCACACCAACCATTGCGCCCTCAGCGCAGAATCCGCGCGTCGATCAGCACAACTGGGTCGCGGTGGACCGCTCGGCGCGCGAGAACCAGCGCGCCAAGGTGCAGGATTTGCTCGATGCCTTCAACCAACTCGATGTCCCCGTCCGAGACCAGATCGAGATCTTCAAGTCGATGCACCGCTCTGGGCGCCTCTTTGCTCGGCTTGTGATCGAGTAGTACCGCGTGCTCATACATCAACCATCCAGTCCCAGCACACAACGGGCCGAGCATGAACGTAATCGCAAACACATCGACGCCGACGGTCGGGCTTGCCCCGCGGACGACATCAATCGCCCACGGGATCACGAGCCGCCAAAGCGACTTCGCCGGCATCCTCGGCAAAGCCGCCAAAGACTCGACGAGCACACCCGAGAATGCGCGCAAGGCCGCCGAGGAGTTCGTCGCAATGTCCCTTGTGCAGCCGCTGCTTGCGCAACTCCGCTCGTCGAACAACACCGCCGCACCCTTTGCGCCATCCAGTGGTGAAACGCAGTTTCAGCAGATGCTCGACGCGCAGGTTTCGCAGAACATCGTGCGTGCCAAGCAGTTCCCGCTCGTCGAGAGCGTGGCACGCAAACTGCTCAGTGCTTCCAGGACAGACCCGGCGGCCCCCAGCGCCGACGATGTGGTCGGGCCGACCTCGATCTTGAACGAACGACCGAGCGCACCCGGGCAGGACGCCCGCCGCGCTCGGCCAACCACGATTGACCCTCCGCGGAGCGGACCATGAGCCAGCACAACCCAAACGCTGCTTCCAACCGGCAAGGACGCCAGACTTCTTCCTCTTCTTCAGCGGGCGCGAAGCCGCCGCACGAGGCCCGCACGGACGCG
>JBGSIF010000262.1:0-9123 GCA_041742635.1 Phycisphaerales bacterium | reverse complement strand
GCGCGGCGGGGCCGCGCCCCGACCACCCGGCTCGCCCGCAGGCGTCCCGAACGGGTCGCTCTCCCCGAACCCGTAATCCCCTTCGTCTTCCGCACCCGCGCTCGTGTACACCGTCGTGTATTTGATAAACCGGAATCCATCCCCGGACCCGCCGGCTTCCTTCGCTTTCTTCGCTACCGACTGCGTCCGCGCCATCATTTGGCCCAGATCATCCACAAGCCACGGCATGACGTCACGCCCATCCAGCAGCAACAGCGAGTTCGCCGCTCGATAGTCCGGCGTGAACGAACTCTCGACCTGCTTCCACTGCCCGTCCAACTCTCGTTTCGCACTGATCGCCTGTTCCACCGAGTTCGGCCTCGGATCCGCGTTGATCTTCGAACTATCCAGGAAGTACTTCAAAAAACTCGCACCGCCCGCCACCACCGACAGCCCCGCCGCGATCGCAAACCACTTCACCTTCCCCTTCCACATCGCGTCCCGCAGCACCTGCTTGGGCACCAGGTTCGCGTTGATCGCCCCGTACCCAAGCCCTTGCAGCGCCAGCCCATACGCCGTCGCCATGTTCAGCGTCGCCGCCTGGAACTCGCCCGATTGTGGCCCATCAAACGACAACCGGTTGAACTGCGGCAACTGCACCACTTCCATCTGCAGTTGCTGCCCCAGGTACTTCTTCAGCCCCGGCAGGTTGAACGTCGATCCGAACACCACCAGCCGAGTCAGATTCGCATCCCGGTGCAGCGACTGGTAATACCCGATCGACCGCTGCACGTCCTGCGCCAGATCCGAGAAGACCGGACGCATCGCCTGGAACACATGTCGGGCGTGCTTGCTCGTCTCGGCTTCGCGCTTGAGTTTCTCCGCCTTGCTGTACGTCAGTTGGAACGCCTCGACCAGCGCTTCCGTGAACTGATGCCCGCCGATCGGGAACGTCCGCACCCACACACGCCCCGCCTCCGCTACCACCAGGTCCGTACTCGTCGCCCCCACGTCCAGCACCACCGTCCCCGGCGTCTTCTCCGAAAAATTCAGGTCATATGCCACCGCGTTGAACACCGAAATCGGGCTCACCGTCACATACGTCGGCGTCACCCCGACATCCGCCCACGCCGCCAGCCGCTCCATCACCGAATCGCGCCGCATCGCAAAGATGCCCACTTCTAGGTCCGGCGAGTCCTTGTTCGCAAACGTCTGGTAGTCCCATTCCACCTCTTCCAGCGGGAACGGGATCTGCTGCCGAGCCTCGAACTCGACGATACTCGCCACCTTCTTAGGCTCCACCGGCGGCAACTTCGCAAACCGCGCAAACGCCGAGTTCCCCGGCACCGAGATCGCAATATTCTGCCCCGTCAAATCCCGCTGGCTCACCAGTTCGCCCAGCGCCACCCGCGTCGCTTCCCCAATATCCAGGTCCGGCGTCGACAGCACCTTCTTATGCGGGATCACCAGAAAATCAAGCACCTTCAGGCTGTCGCCCTCGGCCTGAAGTTTCAGCGCCTTAATCGCGCCCGAACCCAGTTCGATACCCCAGCAAACGTTGGATGATGCCATCGATCAACCCTCGCATCTTCCCCCCACCTCCGCCGACCTCCCCCCCCGACACCAACCCGTTCAGTATCTCATGTGGCCGCTCGCTGCGGTCTATCCACGATCATTCTCTTCCCCCCGTCGATCCACTCCTCGATCCACCCCGCAGGCCGCCACCATGGGCGAATAGACTAGGCACGCGGGTTTCCCTTCTCGCCCCGCCGCCCCCCGTTTTCTGCACGTCCCCTTCTCGAGTGGAGCAGGCTCTCGCCTGCCTCGTCTCCCACACCCCTAGTCTGAACGCGCCGGGCGTCCCGTAGCCTCTCGTGTCCTTCTACCTCATCTCCGTTTACTCCGTGTCCAAAAACTGAACACCTCCGTCGCCCGCGCGATCACGCCGCGCGACCATTGGACACATACGCAAGCGTCGCCCGCTCTGTTCCTTATGGCGTTACTGGTGGCCGTGCCCGCCGAGCGCCGTCCTGCCACGGTGGCCCCGCTCTCCAAATCGGTGTTCTCCCCCACACTTACGCATCACCACCCGTGTTTCTCTCCACCCGATCCATCCCGATCGACGCCACCACCAACACGATCACACCCCCAACAACCCCCCACCAATACTCCCGACCCACCTGCACCGGCGTAACCCCCGCCGGAAACGCCCACACCCCCATGTGATACCCCATCACCAGCAACCCGATCCCCATCAGCAGCCGCGTCGATTCGCTCACCCGACCCACCATGGGCAGCCTCGCCCCTAACCCACCTCCCGGTTGCTTATCTCCCGCACCGAACCGCCGCTTCCACACCAACCCGATCCCCACCAGCCCAACCAGCACTCCGCCGATGAACAGCACCCATTCTGCCCCGCCAAAGCCTTGGAAGTATCTCATGTTGAACCATTGCCATGATTGTTCGACCCGAACATCTCTACCGCTCTATGACGCACGCACCTGATACAGCCCTTCGAGTTCCTTCGCGTGTTCCCCCATCCCCTTGGGCCTGACCACATTCCGGCGCAACTCCGTCAACCGCCAAGGCTCCCGCACCGCCTCCGCCAACCGCCGGGCCAGGTCCCACGAATCGTTCCCGCGGAAGAGCATCCCGTTGTGCCCATCGATCACGAAATCCGGTATCCCCCCCACCGCCGCACCCAGCACCGGCACCCCGCACCCGTAGCACTCGAACACCGTCTGCGGCGCATTGTCCCACCACACGCTCGGCACCACCCCAAGATCCTTCCCCCCCAGCATCCACGGGATGTCATGGTACGAGTACCCATGCACAAACGTCAGTTTCGCCAGCCGCGGCTCCATCCGCCGAAACACCCATTCGATCGAATGCCCATCCAGCGCATAGATCGACACATCCAGCCGCCGCAAGTACTCCGGCGTCAGCACTCCCAGTGCCTCCGCCAGCACATGCAATCCCTTGTAATAATTGTTGTATCCCATAAACACCAACCGCACCGGTCGCACCCGATCCGGTGCCGCCGCGTACACCGGATCGCCCGCCTCCGGAAACGCCGGCGGGTCAAACACCATCTCTTGCCCCTGCTCCACCACCTGCCCGATCCGCGACCCGATCGGCAGTACCTCGATCACCCCCGGGTCCACACCCATCGACACAAACTTGTCGCGCACAAACCGTGACACCGCCAGCACCCGGTCGCACGACGAGAGCATCCGCACCATCGCCCGCCGGCGCTCGCCGTACTCGTTCGGGTCCACTTCACATGCTGGTTCCGGCTGGATCACATTCAACAACGGCTCCCGCTCGACCCGGTGGTGCGAGTTTCCAACTCGCACGTTTCCGTTCCACCCTCCTCCATCCTGCCCAGCCCGCACATCCAACTTCGCTAACCGATCCCATTCCAGCATGATCGCCTGCGTCTGTCCGCGCTGGTCGTCATTCCGATACTCCGCGAGCAACTCCAGCCGTGGGTCCGCCTGCACCGACCCCGCCGTCGATCTCGCCTTCTTTACCCCACCCGACGCAGCCACCACCGGACGCGCACACCGCACATCTTCTTGTGTTTCAACCCCCCACACCGTTCCCCCTTCGATTCCCACCCGACGCGCCGACTCGATCTCTCGCCGCAACCGACGCAACTCCAGCACTTTCTTCACCACCCGTACCGGCCATGAAAACTCGTGCTTCAGCCCCCCCACCGCACGCCGATACTCCTCCTCCAGCCTTTGACTTTCTGACCGCGCCGCCGCCGCACGATCGCCACCCTTCATCGCCGTTGTAGGCATCATCGCCGCCGGCACCGGCGGCACATACGCCTCCGCACGCTCACGCCGCTCGACCCCGGGATCCTTCGTGGAGATGCAGTTCACACAGTTGTGCCCCCGGCGCGAATCGTGGCACACCCGCCGGTGCCCCTGCATCAGGTACACCTGCGGGCAGATCGTGTGGTAGTTATGCAGGCTAAATAGGGTCCGTGCCCCGCTCCGCTTGGCCGCCTCCACGCACCCAATTGAGAATCCTTCGACATTATGAAAATGCACTACATCGGGCCGCAGCAGTCCAAACAACCGCTCGACTTCTCGCTCCAGTTCCGGCGCACTCACCTCGTCCATCGGCCGTTGGTATTGCACGATCGACGGCGCCATCACCGTCGAGCTGATCACCTCAAACACCTTGACCCCAAGCCAATCTTCGTGCCGGCGTACAAAAGGTGTTTCATCACCCCTCGGCGTCATCGCCGCGGGCACGAACGTCATCCCGCCGAACATCGACACCACCTCGTGCCCCCTCGCCACCAGTTCCAGTGCAAGGGATTGGCAATACCCGTTCACGCCGCCGCCGAATCCGGCACCGTCCCATATCCGCGCCCAGTTGACCAGCACAATCTTCATTCGGGAGCGAGTGTAGCGGCGATGGCACACACGCCGCACTACGTGGCATTAAAAAACAAGCCCCGGTTTGACCCGGGGCTTGCGTCGTTTGTTGGTTATCTCTGCTACCTCATACCTGAAGTAGAGTCGCTACAGGAAACTCATCACGCGATTAGGCGCGACGACGGCGAGCGGCGAGCAAGCCACCGAGGCCGAGCAGGGCAACCGAGCCCGGACCGGGAACGATGACGTTGAGGACGCCGGAGATCGCCGAGGGAGCCGTGGGGAACGGAGCGTAGGTCGCGCTGCCCGCGGTATCATCCACGCCGTCCTCGTCGGAGTCGGACGGGGGAGTCGGGGTGCCGACGAAGCGCCATTCGGTGGCGGCGATGACGTTGCCACCGAGGGTGACGGAGTAGTTCGAACCACCGACATCGATCGGGTTCACGGTGAACTCGTAGGTGGAGACGAACACGTTACGACCGCGAACGAGCGCGGGGTTCGGTGCGCCAGCGCCGACGGGCCAAGCGGTGCTCTGGGTGCCGAGGGTGTTGTCAACGCCGGTGATGGCGTCGAACGGATCAGCAGCGGGAACGCCGTTGCCACCCGGGGCAAAGGTGAACGGATTGACGCGGCCCGGGGTGCGGGTTTCAGCGGAGTTGCCGGAGGGGCCAGAAACCGTGAGGCTTCCGACGTTCCAGCCGACGTACCCACCGAGCGGAGCAGCGCCGTTGGCATCATCGAAGACGCCGAACTGGACGCGGATACGACGGGCGAGGCCATCAGAGCAATCGATCGTGTTGCCCGGGAGGACAACGAACGCACCGGCGCCAAGGCCGACTTGCTCAACGAAACGAACACGGATTTCATACGCACCCGCGCTTGCGGTGGCGCCAGCGACAAGCGCCAACGCGATCAAAGAACGAACCTTCATAAGTCTCTCTCCTTCAGAAGGACAACAGGGAAACGGAAGAAACAACGATTCACTTCCGTCTGTATGGAAGATAATCGATGCAACGCCCCTTGTCAACCTTTTTTGTCCAAAAAGACTACAAGCCCACCACCTTGACTCAGTCTTCATCAGACTGAACCATTCGCGGACTGGGCTATAAGTCTTTTATTTGAAGTAGTTTAAGAGAGTTTTAGAGAGAGATTGCCTAAACTTGAACCGGCCATCCGGGTCAGTGAGAGAGAGCAGAGTGTTTAGCGACGACGGCGGAGCAGACCAAGCCCCGCCAGAGCGAACAACCCACCCGCCGCCGGGGCAGGCACATTGGTCGACCCGGAGTAGGAACTCTCAGAGTTCCAACGCATCGTGGGAAGACGATCTTGACCAAGCGCCACGCCGGGACCGCCGGCGTTGAGCAAGGTGAGGGTGAAGGCCATGGTATCGGGACCGGGGAGAGCACCCGGGGCGATGTTGTAGCCGGGGAGCGGGCCGCCGAGCCAAGTCTGGCTGACCGAACCACCAAAGGCGTTGTCGTTCGCCTGGATTGAAGCCGTCGAGAACCAGTTGTTCTGATCACCCAGAGCGGTGAGCAGACCGTTCGTGACCGAACCGGTCAGAAGGGGCTGGTTGCCATTGGCCGTGTCGAGGAACGCGTACGATCCGTTGAGATTGTACGAGTGGACAAAACTCCCATTCCCCAGCGGGACGCTTGCGACGAAGGACAATGTGAAGTTGGCCTCGAACTCCGTGGCAAACGAGAGCGTCGGCAGAGGGCCGCCGTCGTCGTCCAAAAGGAGCGAAACCAAATCGAATGGATCGTCGGCATCTTGAATGGACGCGCCCAAGCCGCTAAAAAGCGACGAAGCGTCGTTATCCGATGCGAAACTGAACAGAGCCGCTTGAGAGGGAAGAGCCGCACCCGCAATCAATCCGCTCCCGGCCAAAAACAAAAGTCGGTGAGACATGACGGTAACTCCCGTTCATCTCTCACCTACCAAGAACGCGACACCAGCGGATTCCACCCCGCTGGTCTCTCTTCCGCCATTATCATACATCATCAATCACACCGGTCCACACCATTTGTACTAGATATGCCAAGAATTTGGTGCGAATCTCACCCCCTACGGGCTGATAACAGCACGTTTCGCAAGACACCCAAACGGGACTGCCATGTCGTTTGAACGACCAATCTTGCTGCGGGCCACCAGCCTGCCCCAAACCCCCAAGATTTGCGAACTGATCGGTATTCGACCGACATATTCCGTAGCCGCTCGGATACACGCTGTATCAACACAGGCGTGTGCCCTGTCAACTTGTACGTCATACAATAGTTATAGGACTATTCTATAAAGGTTGCGACGAGTCACTCCTGTTTGAATCGAGGATGCCATGGGAACGCATGAAATTCCGCTGAGTCGTCCTGATATCTCCGAACTCGAGATCGAGTTGGTGGTTCAGACGATGCGGTCGGGTCGGCTTTCGATTGGGCCGATGCAAGAGCGCTTCGAGCAAGCGGTCGCCACGAAGTCCGATCGGCTCAACGCGGTGGCCGTTTCGTCGGGCACGTCGGGGCTGCACCTGGCCATGAGGGCGCTCGGGATCGGACCAGGGGACGAGGTCATCACGACGCCGTTCTCGTTTATCGCGTCGGCGAACGCGATTTTATTCGTCGGCGCGACACCGGTCTTCGTGGACATCTGCCCGAAAACGCTGAACATGGACCCAGAAAAGGTGGAACGCGCGATCACGTCACGAACGAAAGCGATCCTCGCCGTCGAAACATTCGGGAACCCGGCGTACATGGACCAGTACGCCTCCATCGCGGCCCGTCACGAAATCGCGCTGGTTGAAGATTGCTGCGAAGCGCTCGGGTGTTCCCTCAAGGGCCGCCCGGCGGGGTCGTTCGGACGGGTCGGAGTCTTCGGGTTTTATCCCAATAAGCAGATCACCACGGGCGAAGGCGGGATGATCGTCACAAACGACAAGCGGCTCGCGGACCTGTGCCGGTCGATGCGCAGCCAAGGCAGGCCGGTCATAGACGCGGCGGGTTCTCACTCGGCATCCAAGGATTCGTCCTCCATCAGCGCGGGCAATGCGCTGGGGACGTGGCTCTCGCACGAACGGCTGGGGTACAACTACCGGCTAAGCGAAGTCAACGCCGCGATCGGCGTGGGACAAATGAAACGCTTCGATGAGATGGTCGCCAAGCGACAGGAAGTCGCCCGGATGTACATGAACCGGCTGATGGACCATCCGCAGATCATTCTGCCGACGCTGCTGCCCGAGACCGTGATGAGTTGGTTCGTCTTCGTCGTCCGGCTGACTTCCTCCTACACCCGCGAAGAGCGCGACCGGATACTGGCTGGGTTACGCCGGCACGACATTGGCGCAGGGGACTACTTCCCGTGCATCCACTTGCAGCCGTTTTATCAGAAAGAGTTCGGACACCGGGCCGGGGATTACCCAATCGCGGAGACGATCAGCCAGCGGACGATCGCGTTGCCGTTTTATAACACACTCACGAACGATGACGTGGACATGGTCGTGCGGACGCTCGACGCGATGCTATCCAGAGAAAATCTGAAGCGGGGTTGACGCCGATCGCAGACGACGACGCGCCCAATCTCCACGAACACACTACGTGGCGGACTGGGGTAACATAACTCGATGTCAACGAACACGCCTGCTGGAAGCAGGCTCCAGACCGGGCCGCCACTCGCGCGAATCGTTCTGTATGTCAAAGACATACCCGCGGTTGCCGCGTTTTACCAGCGGCACTTCGGCATGAAGCCGATGCCCGGCGACGACGCCGGCTGGCTCGAACTCTCGAGTGGAACCGGTTGCACAATTGCGTTGCACCAAGCCGCACGTTCGCAGAAAAGTGGCGCCGCGATGAAGATCGTCTTCTACGTGAACGATGTCAAGGCCTTCAAAGCCCGTGCCGCACGGCGGGGGCTGAAGTTTGGCACTGTTCACTCTGGCTCCGGCATTGAATACACGAACGCCAAAGACCCCGCGGGAAACTCCATCTCTGTCTCAAGCCGGTTGTTTGCGCGACCGGCGTGACGAACCCCGATGGCTTAGAGCCGACGTGTCAACTGAAGTGGTTTCAGTCAACTGCATTCGACGCGTGCGAGTTGAGAAACTCGCACTACGGCTGCGCTGCTGAGGACACCATGTCTATTTGGCTCTCTGACTCCCTATCCTCCCAGTGTGAAGGAATCCGACCTGCTCCGACATATCTACGCGCGCTCCGCAGGGCTACCGCAGAAGTCCATGCACGTCGTGGTCGGCCCCGGCGACGACTGCGCCGTCGTGCGCTCCGCGTCCGGTGATGTGAGGGGGCTGCAACTCATTACCGTCGATCAACTCATCGAGGGGCGGCACTTCACGCCCGGCTCCGCAATCGACCGTATCGCACGGAAAGCAGTCGCTCGCAGTGTGAGCGACATCGCGGCGATGGGCGGCGTGCCGACGTGGTCGCTCGCCACCGCCGCGCTTGCCGCGGACTTTCTGCCCGAGCAGGCCAACAAACTCTTCGACGCGATGGCGAAATGGGCCACGCACTTCGGCTGCCCGCTGGTAGGGGGGGATATCGCGTCGCTCGGAAGAGGAAGGAGCGCCGAGGCCGAGGTTGAGATGCGACGGCTCCCGGCGTCGCTTGTGGTAGACGGTCGCGCGGTGCATGAAGCGCCGCGGATCGTGCTGACGTGTACGGTCGCGGGGACGCCGCACCCGCGCCGCGGGCCGGTGCTTCGTTCTGGCGCTCGCGTGGGCGACGAAGTCTGGGTCACGGGCCGGCTC
>JBGSIF010000261.1:0-8732 GCA_041742635.1 Phycisphaerales bacterium | reverse complement strand
GGCGCCGACGCCGACGCCCCCGCGGCATCGCCTCCCCATCCGCCCCCACCGATCCTTCCGCGGGCTCTGGCTCATCCGTAAACCCATCCAGCAACGGATCGTGTACCTCCGGCGCAACCTCGGCCTCGATCGGCTCCGGCTCTTCCTGCGCCCCATCCAGATCCGCCGCCCAGTCATCCCCCGGTGCCGGCGTGATGTCGCACTCTTCAAACTCCTCCGGCTTGGCTCGCACCGACTCCAGCCTCGCTACATCCAAGTCCGCCCCTCGCTCGTCGTAGCAGTAAAACGTGATCCGATCCACCGGCACCGCGTCGCTGATCCGAACGTCCACATGCTTCCCGCTCGTCCGCTCCACCCGCATCAGCGCACGCCGCTTGCTCGACAGCAGTTCCCCCGCTATCCGCGGGCTGACGACCATCTCGATCCGCACCACCCTCGGGCTTTGCAGCAGCGTCGACAGTTCTCGCATCGCGTCCGTCGCCACGCTATCTGGCTTCTGCACGAGCCCTCGCCCCCGACACGTCGGGCAATCCGCAAAATGAACACTCTCGTGGCTTCCCCGCATCCGCTGCCGCGTCATCTCCAGGATCCCGAACTCGCTGATTGTCTCCAGCGTCGTCCGCGCGCGATCCTTCTTCAGATTATCCTTGAACTTTGTCTCCACCTCGCGCCGGTGCTTCATCGACCGCATATCGATCAGGTCGTTGATCACGATCCCGCCCAGGTCGCGCAGCCGCAGTTGCCGGCAGATCTCGTCCGCCGCTTCCATGTTCGTCCGGTACGCATTCGTTTCCGCGTCCCGGGCGTCCCGCATCTTCCCGCTGTTCACGTCGATCGCTACCAGCGCCTCGGTCTCATCGATCACCAGCCGGCCCCCGCTCGGCAGCGGCACTTCCCTCGCGTACATGTGCCGGATCTGTTGCTCCACTCCCATCGCATGAAAAATCGGCGACGTACCCGTGTACCGCAGCAACTTCGTATTCGACCTCGGCGCAACGATCTTCAGGAACCGTGCCGCGCGCCCAAGCGCGTGCTCGTTGTCGATCACGATCCGGTCCACCTCGGTCGTCAGCATGTCCCGCAGCGCACGCACAAGCAGGTCGCTCTCGCTGTACAGCAGCCGCGGCTTGTTCCCCTTCTTCCACCGCTTCTCCATGTCCTTCCAGAGCCGCTGCAAGTACGCCAGATCCCGTTTCAGTTCCGTCTTGTTGCGTTCCATCCCCGCCGTGCGCACGATGAACCCGAACCCCTCCGGCAACTCCAGTTGATCCAGGATGTCCCGCATCTTCCGACGCTGTTCTTCGTCCTCCACCTTCCGCGAAACGCCTACCCGGTCCATCTTCGGCATCATCACCAAGAACCGCCCCGGGATGCTCAGGTAACTCGTCACCGTCGGCCCCTTGGTCCCGACTCCTTCCTTCAGCACCTGCACCGCGACTTCGTCGCCGCGCCGCAAACACTCCTGGATCGGGGGGCGCTCTCTCCGCGGCGTCTTCTTCCCGACCCGCTCCGTGGTGTCATCGTCTTCCCCCGGAAAATACTGCGGGTGCAGGTCCGACACATGCAAAAACCCGTTCGCATCCAGCCCGAAGTCCACGAACGCCGCCTGGATCGACGGCTCCACGTTCGTCACCCGACCCACATAAATATTCCCCACATGGCTGACCGCGTCGGCCCGCTCCGCGTGGAACTCTTCCAGATTCCCATTCTCCATCACCGCCACCCGGCATTCCTCGCCGGGCACGTAGTTCACCACCATCTCGATCCGACTCTTCACCTCAACACGATTCTTCGATTCCGTCATTTTCAGTTCTTTCTTGGGTTCGCTAGCCCCACTCTCCGAGTGGGATTTCCCCGTCGCTCCACGCTTAGGAGTGCGGCAACTCAAAGCCGCGCGCTGCGCGGCCGATCTCTATCACCCTGCCCAAGCACCCAGACCTCACCCACCACACGCCCAGCAACAACGTGGCTCTGCTCTCCTGAGCAAAGTTTGCTGGCTCCACTCTCCAGAGTGGAGTCCCCAAGTTGCTACCGAAATGTGATGAATGAAAGTCCACGCGCCCGCACCGAGCCTCGGGCGAGTCCGTGCCTGCATGACGATTTCGATCAACCGGACCTGTTCCCCAGCACCGCGGCACGCCGCGGCCTGAGTCGCTTCGAAAGCCCCATGCCCGTCGCGTCTACCCTTGTTTAGAGGGGACGCTTCGCTCGGGGCTTTGCTTCGGCTTTCCCTCTGCTCCGCCGGTTCGGGGGCTGCATCGCATACCGCGGTGCATCTCGCTCGAACAACTGGCAAAGCGGAAAACCGAACTCCGCTCGATCGGCTCGCCGCGCTGCGCGGTCCCGCCGATATGCCTGCTCCCTCGGATCCGTTTCTCTCGTCACTGATCGCTTCCGCAACCATCAAACGAGTTTCATCAGTGTTCGGCGGAACGCCCGTCGAACGCCTCGGGAAGTATCTTTCTGACCTGATCCCGCAAATACGCCGAGATCGCCAGGTCTGAATCGAGCGAACAGGCCTTTCGTGCCAGTTCCCCGCATTGTGCCGCCGTCACGCTCCGAACCAACCGTTTTACCGGTGCAATTGACGACGACGTTACCGACAGAGTACGCAAACCAAGCCCGATGAGCAACAACGCAAAGTCCAGTTCCCCCGCAGACTCCCCACAGCATGAAACCGGTATATCCCGCCGGCGCCCCGCCCGGACCACATCCCGGATCAGTTTCACTACCGCCGGGTGGCACGGGTTGTACAGGTTCGCCACACGTTCATTGATTCGGTCCACCGCCAGCGTGTACTGCACCAAATCGTTGGTACCGATCGAAAAGAACGCCGCCTCACGCGCAAAAACATCCGCCATGATCGCCGCCGACGGCACCTCCACCATCATCCCCACATCCACATTCCGATCAAACGCGATCCCTTCGTCCGCTAAGTCCTCCATCACATCATTCAGCAGGTATTTCCCCTGCCGGAACTCGTTCGTCGACGTAATCAACGGGAACATCACTTTGATCGGGCCGAACGCCGACGCACGGAGAATCGCCCGCAACTGCGTTTTGAACATCGGCAATGCTTGCAGGCAGTACCGGATCGACCGCAGCCCCAGCGCAGGGTTCCGCTCCGGGTTCTCCGTTCGTTCCTGCGTGTACTTATCGGCCCCTAGGTCCACCGTCCGGATTGTCAGGATCTTCCCCCGAAGCATCTCGATCGCGCGTTGATACGCCCGGAAGTGGTCTTCTTCCGTCGGCTCGCTGTTCCCGGTCAGGTACAAAAACTCCGTCCGGTACAACCCCACGCCCTCCCCGCCGGCTTCCAGAATCGCCGGAATTTCATCCGGCATTTCAATATTCCCGAGCAAATGCACCTGCACGCCATCGCGGGTGATACTGGGCAGTTCCCCCAGTTCTTCGAGCGACAGTTGGTACGTCCGCCGCTGCTCGATGATCCCGTGATACTCCGCGAGAGTCGCCTGATCGGGGGAGAGGATTGCCACGCCGCGCTCACCATCGATGATGATGTCGATCCCGTCGCTCGCCAGCGACGTGATGTTCCCCAGCCCGACGACCGCCGGTATCCCCAACGCTCGCGCAAAAATCGCGGTATGGCTCGTCTTTCCTCCCAAATCCGTCGCAAACGCGATAACGTGGTTCCGGTCAAACGCGGCGGTCTGCGACGGTGTCAAGTCCTTCGCAATCACGATCGCTCTATGATTCAGCGTCGCCAAGCGGCTCGCCTGCGCGCCTAAGAGATGTCTCAGCACCCGAAGCGATAAATCCCGCACATCGTCGATTTTCGTCTTGAATACGTCCGGCATCGCCCCGAATCGCTTCGCGGCGTCCTGGAACCCCATCCACGCCGCGTACTCCGCAGTCACCCGCTCCGCGCTGATCCGCTCTCGCATCGGACGCGACAACGTCGGATCGGAGAGCATCCCGATGTGAAATGCAAAGATTTTGGCGGCTTCATCACCCAGTTCTCGCGCGGTGGTCTGACGCATCTCCGTCAGTTCTTTCACCGACGCGGTCAGGGCTTCGTCAAGCCGGGCAAGTTCGGCGTGTACCTGTTCGGGCGGGACCGTCCGCCGCGGTACCTTGCGGCGTGGGTCATCAAGGACGAATACACGTCCGACCACCACACCGGGAGAAACCGCAATGCCTTTGAGGATTTCCATTCGGTGTGTGCCGCGAAGTCGAAGTTCGACTTGATTATGGTGTAGTTCGAGTGAGATCGTGCCCTCTTGCCGAACGGAGTCGATTTCGACTCATCATACCCTCTCAGTGGTGTTCAGAGCGAGATCTCGACCCCTCCGCGAATTATCGCTATGATTGTCCGATTAGTTCTTTCCCGACGGGTGTTGCGATTGAGTCTCAACCGTGATACGATCCGTCAGTATTAAGGAACACTCGCCGATGCTCACCAGCCAGAATAACGACGGAAGTTGTTGCCAGAACAAGGATACCGACGGGCATGTCGCGTCTATTGCATCATTGAAACGGGGCGAGTCGGGGGTGGTGTGCGATTCGCAGTTGGCGGGGAACGACGATGCCCTGCTCCGGGCGATGGGGCTGCACCCAGCGGCCTGGGTTCGGTTGTGCCGGGAAGGAGAGCCGTGCATCGTGGCGGTTTCGTCGGGTTCACCGGGCGGGAGTTGCGGATGCGGTTCAGAATGCCGGATCGGGCTGGCAAGGTCACTGGCGCAGCGAATCTTTGTTCGCACGACCGACGGGGCGGCTCGCCGCTGATCGCTGATGATAATGTGAATTGGGGTCGGGGCATTTATAGACGCTCGTAGAGAAACTTGCAATGCCCGAAACGGTCTCCATGGCAACAACGGGCACGGCGCGAGTCGCGCTCATCGGCAACCCCAACACGGGGAAGACCACGCTTTTCAATCGGCTGTGCGGGGTTCGGCACAAAACGTCCAACTTTCCCGGCACAACACTCGAATCCCGGATCGGCAAAGTTCGCGCTGGCGACGCGGCGAGCGACGACGTTGAACTGATCGATCTGCCCGGGGTGTATTCACTGGAACTGGATCAGGTCGAGGCGGGGATCTGCCGAGCGGTGCTGGCCGGAGAAGCCGCGCCGCGCGGGGAGCGTGTGGAGGCACCCGATACGGTGTGCGTCGTGCTCGACGCCACGAACCTGGGGCGGAACTTGATGTTGGCCGGGGAGACTCTGCGCAGACGGCTGCCCACGGTCGTTGCGGTCAACATGATCGACCTCGCCAGACGCCAAGGGCTCGCGCTCGATCGCGCGAAGTTGAGTGAGCGGCTAGGGTGCCCGGTCGTGCTCGTATCTGCACGTACCGGCGAAGGAGTCGAAGAACTGAGCGTGATGCTGGCGCGGGGACAGGTGCCGTCGAGGACGCCGCCGGGGGACGAAGCGGGGCTGCGGGCGTGGTGCGACGTGGTGTACGCCGAGGCGGGCGAACTGAACGGGCCGACCCGCGCGGCCGCAAGCGATTCGTTCACGGATCGGCTCGACCGTGTCGTCACACACCCGGTCCTCGGATTGCTGACGTTCTTCTCGGTGATGGCGGGGCTGTTCTATGTCCTCTTCCGGATCGCAGAATTTCCGATGGGATGGATCGAAGCAGTCTTCGGGTGGTTGTCGGGAGTTATTAATAATATCATGCCGGAAGGCGTGCTGCGGGAGTTGCTGACGGACGGAGTGGTGAGCGGGATCAGCGGGACAGTGGTGTTTTTGCCGCAGATTTGTTTGCTGTTCTTTCTGATTTCATTACTTGAGGACACGGGGTATCTGGCGCGGGCGGCGTTCGTGACAGACCGGCTGCTACGACCCTTCGGGTTGCCTGGGCACGCGTTTGTGCCGCTGCTTTCGAGCCACGCGTGCGCCTTGCCTGGGATCATGGCGACGCGAGCGATACCGGATCGGCGTGAACGACTTGCGACGATCCTCGTGGCGCCGTTTATGACGTGCTCGGCGCGTCTGCCGGTGTATGTGCTGGTGACGACGATCCTGTTCCGTGATCAGCCCGCGTTGGCGGCGGGGGCGTTTGTGGGGTGCTATGCGCTCGGGATGCTGGCGGGGGTGCTGAGCGCTCTGCTAGCGCGTCGGACGATACTGCGCGGCGCCAGCCGACCGATGGCTCTGGAACTGCCGAGTTACAAAGTGCCCAGCGTGCGTACCGCGCTGCTGACGACCTACGACCGAGCGTTGGTGTTTATTAAGAAAGCGGGCACCAATATATTGATGATTTGTATTGTGCTGTGGTGGCTCGGGGCGTACCCGCACGTGCAGCCGCCGGCGGAGGCGCAGTTGTTGGCGCAGACATCGGGGCACTTGATACCCACCGGCCATCCGGAGGAGGACAAGGCCCGTGCCGACGCGATGATGGCGGAGGCGGATCGTCTGACCGCCGCCCACGCCAAGTCGCAGAGTTTCATCGGTCGGCTTGGGCGAGCGGCGGAGCCGGTGTTCAGGCCGCTGGGGTACGACTGGCAACTCACGGTAGGTGTGCTGGCGAGTTTCGCGGCGCGGGAGGTGTTCGTCTCGACCATGGCCGTGGTGCTCGCTGGAGAAGAGGACGGCGAAGACGGCGGGGTGCGTGAACGCATGGAACAAGCGAAGCGAACGGACGGCGTGACGCCCGTGTTCGCAAAGCCGACGTGCTGGTCGCTGCTCGTCTTCTTTGTGCTGGCGATGCAGTGCCTGCCGACGCTGGCGGTGACGGCACGAGAAGCGGGCGGGGCCAAATGGGCACTGCTGCAACTGATATGGATGAGCGTGCTGGCGTATGGCGGCGCGGCGGTCGCGTTCTGGATCACCGGTGGCTGGGGCGGGGCCGGGGGAATCTCGTGAGTCTGCCGCTGCACGACTGGCAGTTCTGGGTAGCGACCGGCGCGTTCGCCTTCTCGCTGGCGTGGCTGCTACGGGGCGTGCTGCCGATCCCGGTGCTGTCGCGCCGAGCGATGCGGCGAAAACGCGGGGAACGGCGGGCAACTCTCACCATCTCCGGCAAAGCGCAGGCCAAACGTGGCCGCGACTAGTTAATACTTGTCCACTTCATGTCGCTCACGCTGCTTTTAATAGTTTGCTCGACGAACCGAACCCCACGAGCACCATCATGGACGGAGGGGAAATCGAGTTGCCGTTCCTGCGAACGAACGCCTTCGGCACGGAGCCGCATCGCGTCGCAGGCGGCGTTATACACGTTGGCAAAGGCCTCGAAGAACGCTTCGGGGTGTCCCGGCGGGATGCGTGAGTTCTTCTTGGCGGCGTCGCAGAGGTACGCATTGCCGCGGCGGAGGATTCGCTCGGGTTCGCCGGCGGGGCGGTGGACAAGTTCGTTCGGGTTTTCCTGTCGCCAGTCGATGGAGCCTGTGGTGCCGAAGACGCGGATACGCAGGTCGTTCTCGTGCCCGATCTCGACCTGCGAGGCGATGAGCACGGCACGCGGGGAGGGGGTATCGCCGACTGCCGGGCCGTGCCGCTTCGGATCACGCAGTCGAAGGAGCAAGTTGGCATCGTCGTCCAGTTTTCGACCCGGAACGAACGACGTCAGATCGGCACAGATGGCATCCACTTCGAGGCCGGTGATATAACATAACAATTGTTCGGCGTGCGAGCCGATGTCGCCGATCGCGCCACCGCCGCCGGAACGCTTGGGGTCCGTACGCCAGTCGGCTTGTTTTTGGCCGGAAGATTCGAGGTTGGTGGCGAGCCAGCCCTGGTTGTATTCGACGACGACTTTGCGGATGTCGCCGAGTTCGCCGGCAGCGACCATGTGGCGGGCGTGCTTGACGAGGGGGTAGCCTGAGTAGTTGTACGTCACTGCAAAGACGACGCCGGTGGATTCGACGGTGCGGATGAGTTCGCTTGCCTGGGCGGTGGTGTGGACGAGGGGCTTGTCGCAGACGACGTTGAAACCGGCGGCGGCGAAGGCGCGGGCGACCTCAAAGTGCGTGTCGTTCGGCGTGACGATGCTGACGAAATCGATCCTCTCATTCTCGGGCAGCGAGCGTTCGCCTTCGAGCATGGCTTGCCAGGTCGGGTAGTTGCGGCGAGGACTCAGCCCGAGGTCGTTGCCGGAAGCCAGGGACTTTTCGGGAGTCGAGGAAAGCGCACCAGCGACGAACCGGACTCGGTTATCGAGGCAGGCGGCGGTACGAT
Source organism: Phycisphaerales bacterium (assembly GCA_041742635.1). Classification (GTDB taxonomy): domain Bacteria; phylum Planctomycetota; class Phycisphaerae; order Phycisphaerales; family UBA1924; genus JTS-AC122. The sequence continues at coordinate 592 of JBGSIF010000261.1, read as the reverse complement.
GGACGGCGCCGATGAAGGCGTCGCGCCCGCCGCCGACCATGCCCATGTTGAGAATGCGATTTGACATAATAATGTAATCGATTCAAGCGATTGATTGTTATGAAAAGTACGTACACGAAGCTCCCAACCAGAACACAATGCCCCGGAGACTCGTCGTGACAGGCTAGGCGTACAATCGTGCAAAGTCTCGCCAGAACGTCGGGTAGGTCTTGGCGACGCACGACGGGTTCTTGATGAAGACATTGGGACGGCGCAGCCCGACAAGGGCCAGGGCCATCGCCATGCGGTGATCGTTGTAGGTATCGAACTCGACGATCGGGACGGCTGGGGCACAATCGATGCCCGAGGGAGTTGGGGGAGTGACGATGATCCCTTCGTCGTCGGCGGATGAATCGATATCGATGCGCACGCCGATCTTGGCGAGTTCGGTTTGCAGCGCGGCGATGCGGTCGGTCTCCTTCACTCGCAGTGTGCGCAGCCCGCTCAGCCTCGATGGCCCCGAGGCGAAGCACGCGACGACCGCGGCGGTCATCGCCGCGTCGGGCATCCCCGAGAAGTCCGCGATCACCGGCTCTATCCGGCCCGACGCCGC